>JBEPWC010000160.1:0-5123 GCA_041642615.1 Sulfurimonas sp.
AGCACTGTTTAGATTGTGTTTCTTACCATTTTGTTTGTCCTCTATTTTTATCTCTAACTTATATCCATCATCCTCACTATCTTCTATTTTATTTAAATAGATAATATACTTATAGTTACTCTTGACTATCTCAAACACACTAAAATAGTTAGCTATAGAATATGCTAAATTTTTACTCTCAAAATCTTTTGTTTTTAAAAGAGTGCCTTGAAAAAAACTTTTTGATACTGCCGGTGGATTTGCCTTTTGTTTTTTGTGCATAAACCCAAGCTTTGGTACAAAGTCTGTTAAAACAGCACTTAAAATATAGTTAGTAGCACTCTTTGTATCTAAGAACTTAGCATCTTTTTTTACAACGGTTGGTGCAAATTTACTTAAAAGATCTACCTGTTTGTTTATAGTTTCAATACTAAGAAGTGGTTTATATATGATCTGCAAAAAGTTAGGTCTAGATACAACAGCAGGTATAAATCCACTATTTTGAATCAAAATATACGCAACTCTAAAAAGGTAAAACAGATATCTATAGCTACAGCTTCCATAATCATCTTCAAAAGACACAAAAAGATTAAATAGATCTGTAGGGCTAATAAAAAGTTTTTTATCATCTAATTTATACTCATCAAATAAAAATAAAACCTCTTTATCTTCTAATAGTGGAGTTTTTATCTTAAATTTTGCGACTTGAATATCATCTTTTACCTCAAGTGTTATATCAGAATCTTGTAAAACTCTTTGGATCTTTTGGATCTTCTCATCTCTTATTGGTGATATGACAAGTGGTAGCTCTTTTGTAGTTTTTTTATAAAACTCAGACAGTACCTCTTTGTAGTTTATGGGTGCAAATGGCGGAAAATCACTAAGCATTGAGAGTATAAAAGCACTATAGTTTTCATGTTTTAGTATCTCTACATCATCTTGTGGTGTGTTAGTTGTTGGATCATCTGTGTAGTTTAACTCTAGTGGGTATGAGACTTTAAGATCTTCTTTTATGTTGTAGTGTTTTTCTAGATCAAGTCCACGAAGCTTCAAAAGTATAAAAGGATTTTTATCGATCTCGTTTACTAGAACATAATACAACGCAGTTATATGCTTACAAGCATAAGTGCCATAAAAATCAAAACAATCACAACCCATATCAAAGCCATGAAATAGATCTATCTCATTTTTATTAAAAAAATCTAAAAGTTCATAAGATAATTCACCTTTAATAATCTCAGCTAAAATAAAAGGGTTACTGTCTATAAAGTCTAAGATGAACTTTACATCCCCTTTGGCAAACTCTTTAAAGCTTAAACTTGTAGTATAGTATGGCGAATAATTCCCTTTAACTTTCGCTGCTATAGTCTTTTTGTTTAGCTCAACATCATAGATCTTACCAGTATTTGCATAGCTCTTACCACGACTTAAACGCCCACTGTCGGTCTCAAACTCGATCGCTCTTAAAAACTTTTCACCCCACAGTGTTGTGCCATATATTTTTCTAGCCATATAAAAATCTCATATTTTTTTGATTAACTACGAAAGTATATCAAGAAAAAGATATAAAATTACAGTATATTATTCAATAAATTTAGCTTAAGTTATAAAAATTTGTTATGATTGTTTTGTTTAAAGTTTAAAGGAGGGAATGTGAAAAATAGTAAATTCCTTACAATAGGTTCTTTAACAGTTTTTCTTATTGCAATTGGATTTTTTATACATTTGCTAAATTCATCTAAAGCATTATCGTATTTATCAAAAGATCCAAAAGCATGTATTAACTGTCATGTTATGAACACCCAGTACGCAACTTGGCAACATAGTTCCCATAAAAATGTAGGTTGCATTGAGTGCCACTTACCAACAGATGGCTTTTTAAACAAGTATTTAGCTAAAGCAAAAGATGGATGGAACCACTCAGTTGCTTTTACTTTAAATACTTATGACAATGCTATCAAGATTAGTAAAGATGCACAGAGAAGAGTCCAACAAAACTGTATCTCTTGCCATAGTACGCTCGTATCTACACTTGTTTCAAATAGTGATATAAACCACAATTTTAAAGATGGCGAGGTAGCCACAGGGAGAAAATGTTGGAGTTGTCACAAGCAAGTACCACACGGAAAAGTCAGAGGTCTAACAACAACGCCAAACAACCTTGGTATTAAAGAGGTCAAATAAAGGAGAGATGAGATGAATAAGTTTAAACTGCTACTAATTATTGGTTCGATTTTAGCTATTGGTGCGATGGTGCTACTTTCAAACAGTATTGATCAAAGAGAACAAGAGAGAATTGCACTGAGTAAATCACCTGTTGTTGCTAAAGAGAAACAAAATAAAAGTGAAGAGTGGTCTAGATACTATCCTAGGCAGTATAGCTCTTGGAAGAAAACAAAAGAGAGTGATCGTATTGATGATATGCTAAAAGAGAACCCTCAAATGATTGTTCTTTGGGCTGGATATGGTTTTGCAAAAGACTACAACGCTCCAAGAGGTCACTACTATGCACTTCAAGACAACATAAATACGCTAAGAACTGGTGCACCTAAAGATAAAAAAACAGGACCAATGGTTACTTCATGTTGGGCATGTAAGTCCCCTGATGTTCCAAGAATGATTGAAGAAGATGGTGAGTTAGAATTTTTTACAGGAAAGTGGGCAAAATATGGTTCAGAAATGGCAAACTCTGTAGGTTGTGCTGATTGTCATGATAATGAAACTTCTGAGCTAAAGGTAAGGAGACCATATCTAGACAAAGCACTAAAATCAGCTGGTCTACCAACCTTTGATGAGTCTACTCACCAAGAGAAAAGATCCCTTGTATGTGCACAGTGCCACTCTGAGTATTACTTTAAAAAGACTCCTTGGACAGATGAGAATGGTGTAAATAAAACAGCCACAGTTGTTACTCTACCTTGGTCAAAGGGTTTTAGTGCTGAAGAGATGGAAAAATACTATGATGAGATAAACTTCAAAGACTGGATTCATAAGATCTCCAAAACCCCTATGATCAAAGCTCAACACCCAGGGTATGAGATTGCTAGAACTGGTATTCACTATCAAAAAGGTGTTTCATGTGCAGACTGTCATATGCCTTACACTCAAGAAGGTTCTATAAAATATTCAGATCACCACGTTCAATCTCCGCTAAATACAATGGATAGAAGTTGTATGCAGTGTCATAGGGAAAGTGAAAATAAGCTAAAAACGCTTATACATAAAAAATTCGAGAGAAAAGAACTATTAACTCAAATCACTATGGACAATCTTGCAAAAGCTCACCTTGAAGCTGGTAAAGCTTGGGAAGTTGGTGCTACTAAGGCTGAGATGAAGCCAATATTAAAAGAGATAAGACATGGTCAATGGAGATGGGACTACTCAATTGCCAGTCACGGTTCGTTCTTCCACGCTCCTGAAGAGACTTTAAAACTTCTTGCTTCTGCTAATGAAAAAGCACAACAAGCAAGACTAAAGCTTGTAAAAGTTCTTGCAAAACATGGTGCGATAGATTATGCAGCACCAGATTTTTCAACCAAGGAGAAAGCACAAAAATTAGCTGGTGTTCCACTGCAAAAACTAATTGATGCAAAAATGGAGTTCAAGAAAACTTTAGAAAAAGAGTGGCACAAAGAAGCAGTTGCTGCTGGAGAGTTAAACATAGAATCTAGAAAAGATGTAGATACAAAGTCTTCATACTTTGATAAAACAAAATAGGTGCCTCAATTTGACAGAGAGAACTCTCTCTGTCAAGGATAAGTTAACTGATTAAAACCTTACTCCCCAAAAAGCATATTTTCCTTTTGACCGATCACTTTTGAGGTAAAAGTATTTACCACAACTAGCGTTAGAAGTGGGATCATCAAAAAGTAAGAGACTAAGATAGTAGGTCTAAAATCCCAGTACGATTCAAAGAGTACATCACTTACCACATAAGATCCAACACTACCTAGTACGATCCCCAATGAGCTAGCACTTAGTGAGATCAGACCATACTCTAGTAAAAAAGAGTTTTTTATAGCTTTGTTTTTTACACCGATCATCTTTAGTCTTAAGATGTTGTTTTTTTGTAAGTTCATCTGGTACTGTATGATTATAAAACTCATAACAAGCCCTATAAATATGGAGTAAAAGCTCATGTTATCGGTGATCTTTGTGACACTTTTTACAAGCTCAGCAAATGTTTCAAATATGCTTTTTACATCTATGATCGTAAGTGATGGAAATGCATCTGTAAGCTCAATAAGCATCTTTGAAGCATCGTAATTGCCTTGTGATATGGTAGCAAGTAGAGTTTTTGGAGCATCATCTAGTGCACCCTCCTGCATGATAAAAAAGAAGTTAGGTGTAAACTCTACCCAGTTAACGCTTCGTATGTTTACCACTTTTGTTTTTAGCTCTAACCCAAGTACATCAAAGACTATAGTATCACCTAGCTCTATGCCACGCCTTTGAGCATATCTTTTCTCCACACTTAGCTCTATTGGCTTTGAGAGATCACTTGAGTTGTACTTGCCACTAAACTCTCTACCCTCCTCTATCTGCTCACTCTTTTTTAACTCACTTCTGTAGGAGATGTTTACAGCTCTGTTTTTTAGTTCATTTTTATCTGCATCGTCTACTTTTTGCCCATGAGCTTTAGAGTGCTTTGCAAAGTCTAAGTCATTTACTTTAACTATTCTAGCTCTTATCATTGGTGAGATATTTTGAAGTTTTGCTCCATTTGACTCGACTTGTTTTTGCAACTCTTTTATGTTCTGCTCTTTTGCATCGATCACAAAAAAGCGTGGTCTCTCATCTGCACTTTGTGTTAAAACGTTTGAGAGGGATGAGCCAACTTGTGGGATCATACTAAATAGCGTAGTACACAAAAGCATAGCACTAAAAAGACTTAACGATGTACGTTTTTGTCTTGTTATGTTCTTTATGGCCAAAGAGAGTGAGAGACTCTCAAAGTACCCTGAAAAATCAAACCTTTTTAGCACAAATGCACCCACTACAAAAAACAAAGCGATAAGTGCCAAAATAGCAAGGGCAAATAAAAAACCTATGTTTTTGTTAGGTGTAACAAAGTGCGAAATCACAAGCAGTACAGCTATAAAAGGCATGTAGGTTAAAACAGTTTTTAAAACCCCCATCTCTTT
>JBEPWC010000161.1:0-5120 GCA_041642615.1 Sulfurimonas sp.
ATCTTCACGTAGTCCATCTTTGTCACATATCTTTGCATTTTTAATTACCATTTTTAGCCCTACTACACTTTAAAAAAATTAATTTTATAATTATAGTTTTTTTTTAGTATATTGAGCTTAATTGCCGAATTAAAAAGTCTATGGTTTATAGGGGAAACTCTTTAGGTTCCGAAAACAGATAGCCTTGTGAAAACTCTATTTTTAGCTCTTTTATTTTCTCATATATAGCTTCACTACTTACAAATTCAGCTACAACTTTTAAATTTTTAATCTTCGCAAAACTTACAATAGTTTTGACAATATCGTAGTGATCCTTATTTTTATCTATCTCTTTTATAAGAGAACCGTCTATTTTAATAATATCAGCATTTAGTTTTAAAAGATACTCAAAGTTGCTATATCCTGTACCAAAATCATCTATAGCAACTTTGCAGCCATGAGCTTTAATATTTTTTATAAATATGTTTACCTCATCAAAGTTGTCTATCCCCTCAGACTCAACAATCTCAAAAGCTATATCTTCACACCTGTCAAAACTATCTAGTTTCTCACAAATAAAGTCTTTTGTTTCATCATTTTGTATATCCTCGATCGTTATATTTATAGAGCTCTGCATATTATGTTTAACCATTGCATCAATTGTTTTATCTATTATGATCTTTGTTATCTTGGTATACTGGTTAGATTTTTTTGCTCGGTCTAAAAAGAAATATGGAGATATAACTTCACCCTCAGTGCCGATCATTCTAACTAGAGACTCATACTTTACAACCTCTTTTGTATCTGTATCTACTATTGGTTGAAAAAATACAGTTATACGGTCATCTTGTATAGCCTTTTTGATCTTATTAGACCATATCAAGTTATCTTTATACTCTTGTTCAAGTGGATTATCACTTGTAAAAATATTAAAACTAAGTCCATTTTGCTTTGCAAATGTTTTAGCAAGATGTACAGTTGGTATGAGATCGTTTTTATCTTCAAATGAGAGGACTACAGTTGTATTAAGATAAAATGTTTTATCACTGATCATCAATGTTTTAGTATTTAAAAAGTTGCTGATCTCTATCATCTCAGATATAAATATATCTTTTTTAACATCTTTGTTAAAAACTATAAACTCATCACCAGATAGATGAAACAAAAGGTATCTATTTTTCAGCCTTTTGTTTAATATGTTTGATAATTTAACAATAACCTTATTACCAATCTCATCACCATAAAAGTCATTGATCTCATGAAAACCATTTATATCGATCAGTGCTATGCTTGCATTATCTTCTGCTGAGCTTATGGTTTCATTTAGATGAAACCTATTGTAAAGACCTGTTAAGGTATCTGTTATTAGAAGTTTCTCGATCTTCTCTTGCTTGTTTATAATATCTGTGATCTCATAACGTGTAGCTATAAACTCTTGGATCTCACCTTTATCATCCATAACTGGAACAATTGCAGATTGGACTATATATGTCCTTCCATCTTTTGTTAAGTTTTTTAGCTTCCCATGCCATATATAGCCTGATAGTATAGTGCTCCACATATCTTCAAAAACCTCTTTTGGCTCATCTGGATGTCTAACTATGTTGTGGTGTTTTCCTATGACCTCACTTTTTGTAAAACCGGTCACTTCGTAAAACTTATCGTTAGCGTATTTGATCTTACCATGTATATCAGATATGGTCACGATCGAGTTTACATCCATAGCTTCTTTGTAGCTTTTTAGCTGCTGGATCGTGTCGTCTAACTCTTTTGTTTTAGAGTTAATCATATCTTTTAGTTGCGTCTCATATATTAAACGGTTTGTAATATCTCTAGCTATTGCTATATTATAGGTAGCACCGCCAAACTCAATGATCTTCGAATTCACCTCTACTGGAAATTCACTTTTATCTTTACAAACAAAGTTGACATAATCGATCATTGAACCATTCTTTTTTAGTTCGTCTAAGTGTTTTAGAAATATATTAGAACTATCAATAGGTTTTCTTATACTATCTATGCCTAAAGTATTAATCTCTTCTAAAGAGTATCCAAGTATATCTTTTGCTGTATCATTTACATAAATCAGATCTAAATCATCTTTCACAAACTGCAAAATAAAAACAAGATCATTGGTATTTTTTAAAAAAACTTCTAGCAACTCTTGGTTGTTTTGCACAAAATCATTATTGTTAATTATAGCCATCTCTAAACCAATACCTTATATTTTTTAGTTATTCTACAATAATCATAGAAATCACTCAACATAAGATACTTCATATCTGCATCTTCAAACTTCTTTAAAATGGCTTCATTACCCTCTACATAGTACTTTACATCTGTTTTAAACTCTTTTGGATAATCTAGCTTTTCATCTTTTAAAGAACTAAAACAATCTATAAAACTATAAAAAAGCTTCTCAACAGTTTTAGTTTTGTCTTCTGATTTATCATTTAAAAAGTTTAAACAGGTCTCAAACTCCTTACAAATATTTGTTAAACACTCTTGCATACGTTATTTTCCTAGTCCATATATGGTATATCTAAAGCGGCGTCTCTATCATTTGCACCGAAATCAAGTTCTACATCTACATCTATACTTGCAAGTTTTTTCTCTATAACTTTAACTTGAAGTATATGATAGCTACCATCTTGAAGATTAGTTTGTATATTTTGTTTATAGTACCCTAAAATAATTGGATGTATACTATCTTTATTGTCTAATATATCATCCAAAAATGATTTTAGCTCAGATATATCGTATTCATCTATTTTCTGAAGCTTTCTAGTAAGATTTCTGACAAACTGTTTTGGATGGTACCCTTCACTCATTTGCAGCAGTTTTGAAGCTGCATATATATCTGCAACCTGTTCAGAGTAGTTGTATAGGTATCTGAAGTGATCACATACCGTCTCTACATATTCTGGGTAGTATTTCAAAACAAACACAAGCTCTTTTAAGTCGCCGTCTATTAAAACCTGAAAAAGTGTAGCTGTGCGTTTCTCTAGCTTCTCCCAGTGAACACCCTCACTTCTAAACTCTCCCAAAAACCTCTCATAGTTTTCTATATCATATTCTTCATCCATTCTTAAATATATACATAAAGTGTGCCTATAACCTAAATAATATTTTAAAGGTATACAATCTGCATAAAGATAGTAAATATAAACTAGGCGAGACACATGAAAGAAAAAATATCATTTGGAACTTACAGAACTACATACCAAAACCCAATCCACTACGAAGCACTAAACTACGCACTAGATTCTGGCATAAAAAGTATTGACACATCTTCAAACTATATGTACGGTGAGGCTGAAGTGCTTATTGGTGAGAGTATAAAGGGAAGAAACCGTGATGATATTAATATTGTTTCAAAAGGCGGATACATCCAAGGTCCAAATATGCAAAGACTAAATGATGGACTTGAAGTTGAAGACTTGGTTAAATACGATCCGCAGTGTTACCACTCAATCTCTCCATCGTTTTTAGCAGATCAGATAGAGAACTCTTTACAAAGACTACAGTGTGAGTATATAGATGTTTATCTACTGCATAACCCTGAATACTATCTTATGCATGAGCTAAAAGGAAGTGCTACAGACGAAGATATAGAAAAGCACCATCAAATCATGCAAGATCGTATAAAAAAAGCATTTGCATTTTTAGAAGAGATGGTTAAAAAAGGGAAAATAAAAGCATACGGTATAAGTTCAAACTCATTTGCCAAACAAGAAAACGACTACCACTTCTTAGAGTACAAACACCTTATAGATTATGCCAAAGAGATAGCAGGTGAAGATCACCACTTTAAAGTTATGCAGCTTCCTATTAACATGTATGAAAAAGACGGTGTAGCTGCTGCAAAATGGGCAAATGAAAATTCACTTCAAGTTCATGTCAACAGACCTCTAAACGCTTTTTATATGGGCGGAATGCTTAGACTTGCAAGTTATGATAAGTGTGGAGAGTTTGAAGAGCTTCACAAAGAGATTTCCAAAATAGATAACAAAAACCTAGACCTTGTAGTAAAAGACCTGATCGAGAACCAAAGCAGATTCGGTTTTGCAGGTGATGTTGACGATACTATTGACTATCAGGTTATTCCATACTTAATACAAAATACTAAAATTGCAGAGGAGCATTTTAAAACAATAGATGACTTTTTAAACTGCTACAAACAAAATGTAAAACACTCACTAAGTGCTATTACAGCTAAAAAGCTTGGTCTTGAAGAACCTATGGACAAACAGGCTTTAGAGTTTTTGAGCAAAAAACACTACATAGATAAAATCTTGGTAGGGATGAGAACAAAAGAGTATGTTAAAAAAGTGCTATCATACTAAATGAAAAACTTTCAGCTAAATACGGATCATCTAAACAAACTCGATAAAAGGTTTTACGATATTTGTAGAGCTACGCCGCTTGAAAACCCATTTGTAATATCATTAAACAAACCATTGTTAAAAGAGCTTGGTTTTAATTTAGATGATTTAGAATCAGATGAGTTTATAGGCTTTTTAAACGGTCACTATATAGCATCAGGTTCTATTCCACATGCAAGTGCATACTCTGGACACCAGTTTGGCTACTTCGTTCCAAATCTCGGCGATGGACGCGCATTAAACTTGGGGTTAACTAAAGATCAACACCTACAGTTAAAAGGCAGCGGTATTACAAAGTACTCCCGTGAAGGTGACGGTCGTGCGGTTTTACGCTCAAGTATAAGAGAATACCTGATCAGCGAAGCTATGCATGGTTTGGGCATTCCAACTACTAGAGCATTAGCACTTATAGGTTCAGATACAAAAGTCTACAGACAAAAAGAGGAAAATGCAGCGATACTTCTTCGATCATCTAGTTCTTGGGTGAGATTCGGAAGTTTTGAGTTTGCATATCTTGGTGAGAAAAAAGCCGAGCGTGTAAAAAGTTTGGCTGATTTTGTTATAGAAGAGTCTTATCCGCATCTTAGAGATCAAGAAAACAAATTTGAAGAGCTTTTCTTCGCTATAGCGGATAAGACAATAGAACTTATTGCACAGTGGCAGAGTGTAGGTTTTATGCACGGCGTTATGAACACGGACAATATGTCTATAGCAGGACTAACTATAGACTACGGACCTTTTGCATTTATGGAAAAC
>JBEPWC010000162.1:0-5116 GCA_041642615.1 Sulfurimonas sp.
GAGAAACAGCAAGAATAATTAAAAATTTTTATGAAAATTCAAACAATATTATTGAAGCCAATAAATTTTATGCTTTAGAGATGAAAATGCGTGAATCTGAATTGAATAAAGACATACTAAGTGGTAAAAATATTATAGAGTGGTTGATATTTAAATTACACGGCATATCATCAGATCATTCTCAAAGTCCTTTGTTAGCACTTATGTGGATATTTATTTTTGGATTACTAGCTTTAATAAATACTATTGATAAAAGTATAGATAGTGCATATATCATAGCAAGTGCTTTTACACTTATAATGACATTTTTTATCATCTTGTGTACAGAATTAGAAAAATATATGAAATATTTGGTCACATTTATTTTTCTAATGTTATTGTTATTTAATTCATCTGTATTGACTGATAATATGTTCAACGATATAGCTAAAAGAGTGAATCCCTTTAGTGGAATAACAACTGAAAGTATAACTTTTGGATCATTGCTATTTAAGACTACAATGGCATACTTAATATACCAATTTATAATCTCAGTCAGACAAAACACAAGAAGGAAATAATTAATGTACGAACATAAAGAACAGTTACAAAAAATAGGAATAGGTGTAGGGGCAGGGGCTTTGGTTTTTGCACTCTCTCTAATATTATTTAATCCTATTCAGGCTTCACTATTGGGTCTTATTGCAATGATGGTTGTGCTATGGACAAATGAGGGTTTACCGTTAGCTGTTGTATCACTTCTTCCGATTATATTGTTTCCTGCTTTTTCCATTTTAGGTACAAAAGCAACGGCAATTAATTACTCCCATCCTATTATTTATCTTTTCTTAGGTGGATTTTTGATAGCTATAGCGGTTGAGAAAACAAACCTGCATAAGTGGATAGCAGATAAGATGCTCTCACTTTTTCCAAATACACCACGCGGTATGATCTTCTCTTTGGCGATCACATCAGGGCTTCTTAGCTCGATCCTCTCAAACACAACAACAACACTTTTACTCATGTCTATAGCACTTTTTATAACTGAAGATATAAAACTAAAACTAAGATTTGCTCTAGCAATCGCTTATGGTGCAAGTGTTGGTGGGATACTAACACCGATCGGGACTCCGCCTAATCTTATTTTACTAGGAATTATGTCTGAAAAAGGGATGGAGACTATACCGTTTTTTCAATGGATGTGGATGGTAGCACCACTTGTGCTTGTGATGTTTGTAGTTGTTAGTATGATCCTAAGTCTTGGTGTGCCAAATGCGCCAATAGATAGGGATGAAGAAAAAAAGCCACTTGAGAAAAATCAAAAGAAAGTTCTTTTTATAATAAGTGGACTTATATTTATGCTTTTGTTAAATGCACCAATGGAGCCATTTTGGCCAGGACTTGGACTAAGTGAGGCTGGAATGCTCCTAGCTGCAGGACTTATGCTTTTTGCTCCACCGTTTAATATACTAGAGTGGATGGAGGACAAAGCTAAGATCCCATACAGAATCATGTTCTTGTTTGGTGCTGGTTTTTCAATAGCAAAGGCTTTTAGCGAAACCGGTCTTGCATCTGAGGTTGCATCTTACCTTATAAACATGACAGAACTGCACCCTGTGATCTTGCTGTTTGCTGTTGCAATGCTTATCACATTTACAACTGAGATCACATCAAACACGGCACTTATATCTATAATGCTTCCTGTGATCTACTCAGTCGCTATGCAAACTGGGATCAACGCAACTCTGTTTATGATGGTAGCTACACTCTGTGCAAGTTACGCTTTTATGCTCCCAATCGCCACCCCTCCAAATGCCATAGCTATGAGTAGTGGCGTTGTGGATGTAAAAACTATGATGAGATATGGTATATTTTTAAACCTTATAGGTATATTTTGTATAGTTATGATAGCTGAATTTTTATGGAAAGGAATTTTATAGATGGTAGTACATATAGTTATGTTTAAATTTAAAGATGAAAATAAAGATGAAAATCTTTTAGTTGTAAAAAGTAGGTTAGAGGAGCTCAGCTCTAAAATACCTATGCTTGGTAAGATCGAAGTTGGGATAGACTTTAATCAAAGTGAACGTGCATTTGATCTCTCGCTTTACTCAACATTTGCTACAAAAGATGATCTTAAAGCTTACGCTATACACCCTGCACACTTAGAGGTGGTTGATCTTATAAAAAAAGTTACAGAGGAATCAAAAGTAGTTGATTATGAGATCTAATACAGCAGAGATCTTATGAGTATTTCAAAACCTACAAAAATAACTTTGTTGCTATTGTCAATGTTGACAATGATGTCAAATGTGGCAATAGTGACGATGATTCCCCATCTAAGTGAATATTTTGAAGATGTAAAAAATATAGAGCTATATTCAAGGCTTATGATCACACTTCCATCTTTGTCTATTGCATTGTTATCCCCTTTTTTAGGACATTTTGTTTATAAAGTTGGTAAAAAAAGATCAGCAATAATAGCACTTATTTTATTCTCTTTGTTTGGAACGGCTGGACTTTACCTGCAAAGTATTTATGAGCTTTTGTTTTCAAGGTTTTTATTTGGTATAGCTATAGCGATACTTATGATCATATCTACATCTTTGATAGGGGATTATTTTAAAGATGAACATAGACATAAGTTTATGGGTCTTCAAAGTGCTTTTATATCTGTTGGTGGGATTATTTTTATAGTTGGAGGGGGAATACTCTCAGATATAGACTGGCGATACCCTTTTTGGATTTATATACTAGGTCTTGTAGTTTTAGTCTTTGTGATCAAATACCTTGTTGAGGTAAAAACAGATGAACTAAAAGATGAAGATGATACATACCTAGATCACAACCTTTGGTATATCTACTTTTTTGCATTTGTTTTAATGCTTGTTTTTTACATACTTCCAACTCAGATGCCTTTTTTGATGATTAATGTTTTTGGTGCTAGTGGAACTCTAACAGGTGCGATCATAGCTATGGCATTTGTGTTTAATGCCCTTGGTGCGATGAGTTTTGCAAAACTAAAAAAGAGGTTTAAATTTAGTGAGATCTACATGATCGGTATGGCTATCATAGCTTTTGGTTTTATTGCCATAGGAAATGTTGACAATGTATATCTGTTTTTTATAACATCTCCGATCATGGGTTTTGGTGGTGGAGTTTTAATGGCAAACATGACTTCATGGATGCTTCATGTAGCTCACCACACAAAACGCATAAAAGCCTCAGCTTATTTAACAAGTGCCTACTTTTTTGGGCAGTTTTGCTCACCACTTGCCACTATGCCTTTGGTTTCTTATGTAGGAGTGAAAGATTTTTTTATAGTTTCAGGCGTATCTCTTGGGATTGTAGTGATCATAATTGCTTTTTATATTAAAAGAAGTCATAAGCTTTAGAGAGCTGATGAGTCTTTGTCTGAGCTTGAGAGTGCAAAGATGTTGAGTCAGTTTAAAAATGAGCTATTTCAAGAGTATAAAGATTCTCTAAAAAGCTCCAGCGATGAGTTAAGTGTACAACAACAGGTTGCAATAAAAGTACTATACACAAAAAGCAAATAGCATTGCAAAAGAGTTAAAAGAGCAGTTCCAAGAGTTTCAAGCTATGAGAGAAAAAGCTTATATGGGTGGTACAGAGGAGGATAAAGCAGCATTTGAAGATATGTTTATGGACTATCAAGCTTACAACAAATACTTAAGAGACAAGTACGATCTAGATATGAGTACAGGTGGTTTTATGGCAGCTACTAAGGAGTCAAGCAAAGTAAACAGCTTTGAAAACGCTTTGTACGCTAAAGAGATCTTTGATAAGTACTCAGATAAGATCTTTGACAACACACTACTAGATGATATGGATAGATAGATTATTTTTATTATTTTATTTTTATTATAATTTCAATAAATACTTAAGATTATCAAGTAGTTTGAAAATACTAACGTTTTTGTAACAAATATTTGTTAATCTATTGAAAAAAGATTAAAGGATAAGTTGTGAGTGAGCAAAATTCAGGAAATGAACCACGTTTAGAAAATATTGAAGATTATGACACGCTAAAGGGTCAAAAGAAAAAGATAGTATGGGCAGTAGTACTTGTAGGTTTAGGTATTGGTGTTATATACTCTATTGCATATAGCTACTACAACAATGCAGATGACAACGTAGCAACTGACAAGACATATAAAAATGTACCTATGAAGTAGTGTTATCTATATTTTGATAACATTGCAAAAAATTTAATTAAGGTCAATATATGTTAATGACAATAGTAGCTATCTACACACTATATGTGTTAGTGTCCATATACACAAGTGTGATGCAGATAGGTTTTATAAACGATGCAAAAAGAAAAGATGCAGTACTTCTAAAAACAAGTGAGTATGTAAAAGCAGCTGCTTACTCAGTTGAGAAGGAGAAACTCTCAATCTTTTCATCTTTTTTTGATTACTTGGTGTTTATAGCTTGGATGGGTTTTGGTATAAACTATCTTAGCTCAAATATCTTTTTGGAAAATGAAGCTTTACTAAACATAGCTATTGTTATGGGCTTTGTAGTTATAAACTCTGTTTTATCTCTACCTTTTACTTACTACGAAAAGTTTGTATTAGATCAAAAATATGGATTTAATAAGTCTAGTTTGGGTTTATGGATTAAAGATACTCTCATCAGCTTTGTTATGACATTGATCTTTGGGTCTTTAGTAGTTTGGGGTATATACGAGATTATATCAAACTTTGAGCTTTGGTGGCTTTGGAGTTTTGTGTTTATATTTGGTGTAGTAGTGCTTATAAACATGCTTTATCCAACATTTCGTGCGATGTTTTTTGACAAACTTACACCACTTCAAGATGAAGAGTTAGATGAAAAGATTAAAGAACTTATGGATAAAACAGGCTTTAAAAGTTCAGGTGTATTTGTAAGCGATGCAAGTAAGCGTGATGCAAGACTAAATGCTTACTTTGGTGGTTTTGGAAAGTCTAAAAGGGTAGTTCTTTTTGATACATTGATCGAAAAACTCAGCACAAAAGAGCTTTTAGCAGTTTTAGGACATGAACTTGGTCACTTTGCACATGGTGATATCTATAAAAACATAGCACTAGTTGGTGGTATGCTTTTTGTGATGTTTGGGATCTTTGGAAACCTT
>JBEPWC010000163.1:0-1306 GCA_041642615.1 Sulfurimonas sp.
AGGTTTTGAAGAGATCGAGTCTATATATGAGACTATGAAAAACGAGCGTGATAGTTACGACATGATGCTTGATGGGATGGTTATAAAAGTTAACCAAATATCTTCACAGATTGATATGGGTTATACTGTTAAAAACCCACGCTGGTCTGTAGCATATAAGTTTCCAGCAGTTGAAAAGATCACAAGGCTAAAAGATATAAAGCTTCAAGTTGGAAGAAGTGGGGCGATAACTCCAGTAGCTATAGTTGAACCAACTGATATAGATGGTGTAACAGTTGAGCGTGCAACTCTTCATAACTTTGATGAGATCGATAGAAAAGATATAAGAATAGGTGATCATGTGATTATACTAAGAAGTGGTGATGTGATCCCAAAGATTATAAAAGTTTTAGAGCATGAGCGTAGTGGAGATGAGCAAAAATATAAAAGACCTCAAAAATGTCCTGTATGTGGTAGTGAACTGCTTCAAGAAGAGGTTTTAGTAAAGTGCCAAAATCTCACATGCGAAGCTAGAGTAGTAAACTCAATAATATATTTTGCTTCTAAACCATGTTTAAATATAGATGGATTAGGAAACAAAATAGTTGAGCTTTTATTTAATACAGGATTAGTAAAAAATGTAACTGATCTTTTCTCACTCACATATGATCAGCTGATCGAATTAGATAGTTTTAAAGAGAAAAAATCAAAAAATCTTCTAAAAGCACTTGAAAATGCAAAAGGGTGTGATTACTGGCGTTTTATTAACGCTTTGGGCATTGAGCACATTGGAGAGGTTGCTTCGAAAACTATAGCAGGTACTTTTGGTTTTGGTTTTATGGATGCCACAAAGGAAGAGATAGTAGAGTGTGATGGAATAGGTGAAGAGATGGCTGAATCTGTTCTTGAGTTTATAAGGGTAAATAAAGCAACTATAATTGAGTTACAAGAGATACTAAGACCAATAGAGCCAATAAGAAAAGAGGAAGCAAAAGAGAACCCATTTAAAGGAAAAACAGTAGTGTTAACAGGTACCATGACACAGCCGCGTCCAGCTATAAAAGATATGCTAGAGAGTCTTGGTGCAAAAGTTAGTGGGAGCGTAAGTAAAAAAACTGACTTTTTGATCTATGGTGAAGATGCCGGAAGCAAATATGACAAAGCAATGAACTTAGGTGTCACATGTCTAACTGAAGATGAGATGAAAGAGCTGTTGTGAAAATATTTTTAGTAGTAGCCTTTTTGGTTACCTTGTTATCTGCTGATAGAGAGGGTGGTCCATATCTTGGCTTTGGATACGGGTTGTCTGAGTATAATGATGATGGAA
>JBEPWC010000163.1:1316-5081 GCA_041642615.1 Sulfurimonas sp.
TATTTTTATATTTATTAAATTTTGATTATAGTGTTATAACTTTTTTTTGCTATGAAATTAGAATTAAAAATTTTAATTTTCAAGTAAAAGATAATTCTGTGGATCTAAACGTTGGATATACACTTTATAGCGTTTCTACATTGGCACATTATGCTTTTTTTGATGATTTTTGGGATTTTTATGCAAGGTTTGGAGCTGGTTTTGTTAAATCATTTGGTGAAGATGGCTCTAGCTTTATATATGGAGTTGGTACATCTTTGCGACTAAGTGAGCGTCTAAGTGTAAAAGTGGCTTACGATATTTATGATTTTGGTTATGATGAGAATAATAATGGATCATCAGAGTATGATATGAAGATCTCTTATCCATATATAGGATTGGAGATTCAGTTTTAATGAGACTTGATGCATACCTTGTAGAAAACAACTATATTGAGAGTAGGACCAAAGGACAGGAGTTGATAAAAAAGTCTTTAGTGAAAGTAGATTCAAAAATAGTTAAAAAGAACTCATTTAAAGTTGAATCAGGTTCTAGAGTAGAAATAGCTGAACATGAAAACTATGTTAGCAGAGCTGCTTATAAACTAAAATATTTTTTAGAAGACTTAGAATTAGACATAGCTGGTTTTACATGCTTAGATATTGGTGCTTCAACAGGTGGATTTACACAAGTTCTTTTAGAAAATAGTGTAGAGTCTGTAGATGCAGTGGATGTTGGAACATCTCAACTTCATGAGAGTATTTTACAAGACCCAAAGGTTAGCTCTTATGAAAACTGTGATATTAGAGAGTTTAAAACTAACAAGACTTACGATCTTATAGTTAGTGATGTTTCATTTATATCTTTGCATAATATTTTATCCCATATAGATAAACTTGCATCTAAAGATATTATACTTTTGTTTAAGCCTCAGTTTGAGGTTGGTAGAGAAGTAAAAAGGGATAAAAATGGAGTAGTTCAAGATCAAAAAGCTGTAAAGTTAGCAATAGATAGCTTTGAGCTTAAGTGCAGCGAAATAGGCTGGTCCATAAAGAAAACCCTCCCATCTAAACTTAAAGGTAAAGTGGGAAATACTGAGTATTGCTATTATTTTGTAAAAAAAGATAATTAACTCTTTACAACTTAAGAAAACTTTGATATAATTCCACTATCGTTTTGGCTCTTGAAATAATCCCTCTGTGATTAAGAGCTGTAATCGCGTTAAGCGATAAACGCCAAATGGCGGTAAGAGGCACAATAAAACTACTTATATTTTATTTTGCAAAAATACCCCCAATAACTTTATTATTAGGAAACAAGATGACAGTAATTAGACTTACTCGTATGGGAAGAAAAAAACAACCTTTTTATCGTATAGCGGTAACAGATAGCCGTAAACGTAGAGATGGTGGTTGGATTGAATTAATTGGACATTATAATCCAATGAATGATGAAAAAACTTTAGTAGTTGATAATGAAAGACTAGATTACTGGTTAAGCGTTGGTGCTAAAATGAGTGATCGTGTTAAAAAGATAACTGGTCGTTAATTATGATTAGTGAATTTGTTGCACAGTTTGCTAAACTTATAGCAACTTACCCTGAAGATGTTAAAGTTGAGTTGACTGATAGTGACGAAGTAACTGAAATTATACTCTTTGCAAATCAAGCTGATATTGGTAAATTGATCGGCAAAGAGGGTAAAATGATAGGTGCTATAAAAACTGTTATCTCTGGCTGTAAAGCTAAAGATGGCAAAAGTTACCGTATCAATGTAGAGGCAGTGTAAACTTCTATGATGAGCAAATTTTATGAAATAAAATTTAGCCAAAATAGAACAAAAGTTTACTCTGAGGCAGTGTAGCAAACTTGAAACAATCTGACCTACTCTATATCGCAACAATCGGCAAAACAGTTGGTTTAAAAGGCGATTTAAAACTCCACATAAAATCTGATTTTCCTGAGCAATTTAAAAAAGGTGCATCTTTTTTTGTAAATACTAAAGATAAAGTAACAATTGAAGATATGAACTTTGAAAGAGGTTTAGTTAGATTTGAAAATTACTCAACACCAGAGATCGCAAAAAAACTTACAAACAAAGATCTATATACTACATATGAACAAACTAGAAAAGATTGTCACCTAGATGAGGGTGAAAATTTTTGGTTTGATATAGTTGGTTGTAAAGTGTATGAGGAAAATGAGCTTTTAGGTAAAGTAGAAGAGTTAGAGCGTATTTTAGATATAAATTATTTGTTGATAAAAACAGATGATAAGCTAGTTGCACAAAAAAAAGCTAAAAGCTTTTTAGTCCCACACAAAAAACCTTTTCTTTTATCTATAGATGTAGAAGAGAAAGTTATAAAGCTGAACGGTGCTAAAGATATTTTAGAAGCTTCGTAAATGAATTTTACATTTGTAACTCTTTTTCAAGATATTATTGAGGGTTATTTTTCTAATTCTATACTAAAAAGAGCTATTGAGAAAGAGCTCATAAGCCTTTCATACCTTAACCCTAGAGATTATTCTATAAATAAACATAATAAAGTTGATGATACAGCCGTAGGTGGAGGTGCTGGTATGGTGATGAATCCACAACCATTATATGAGTGTTTGGATGATTTAAAAAAAAACGATGAAGATGTTCATATTGTATTTTTAACTCCAGTAGCAAAGCAGTTTAACCAAAATGATGCAAAAAGACTCTCAAAAAAAAGTCATATAGCATTTGTTAGTGGCAGGTACGAAGGTATAGATGAAAGAGTTATAGAAACATATGCTGATGAAGTTTTTTCTATAGGTGATTACATCTTAACGGGGGGTGAACTTCCATCTATGGTTATTTGTGACGCAGTCTCAAGAAATGTAGAAGATGTTTTAGGTAATAGTGAATCTTTAGATGTTGAGAGTTTTGAAACACAATTACTCGAAGCTCCATCTTTCTCAAAACCGGCAAATTTTAAAAATAATAGTGTGCCTAAAGAATATCTAAAGGGAAATCATAGTAAAATTCGCTCACTAAAAATCGCCTTGTCTGAATGTAAAAGCAAATTTTTCAGACCAGAGCAGCTTAAAAAGCATATAATAAGGACATCTTATGAGAAATAAGTATATTGAAAATTTTGAAAAAGCACAAACAGCTGAGAAAAACATCCCAGAATTTCGTGCTGGTGACACTGTTAACCTTGCGGTAACAATTAAAGAAGGTGAGAAGACTCGTGTTCAAAACTACGAAGGTGTATGTATAGCTAAACGTGGTCAAGGAACTGGTCAAACTATAACTGTACGTAAAGTTGGAGCTAACGGTGTAGGTATTGAGAGAATCTTCCCAATCTATTCTGATTCAATTAATGAGATAAAAGTAGTTCGTCGCGGGCGTGTTCGTCGTGCGAAACTTAACTACCTTCGCAGCCTTGCTGGTAAAGCAGCACGTATTAAAGAACTTAGAAGCTAACTAGCTTCTTTGTTTCTCTACATAGTATTACTTCAAAAATAAAGACATCTCCTCTAATCTGTTTAACTACACAAACTAAAAGAATTATATTATTAGTTATTTATAGCTATTGAGTTTAAGTTTATAGGCTCTTATAGTATTTTTATGTTAAGAAATTAACAATTTATCTCTTTAATATATTGTATGGAAATGCAATGAAAAAAATTAAAATCAAAACTTTAAAACTTTCCAAAAACTCTAAGCCAAAATTAAGCAACATTCTCCTATAATTCTGCTCCACAAACGCAAGAGACACTTCGAGTTGAAGGGTCATAGAGAGCTGTTTGAGATCATT
>JBEPWC010000164.1:0-1470 GCA_041642615.1 Sulfurimonas sp.
CTGAAGTTATCTGAACCTGATTTCATTGTTAGTCGGTAGATACCTACGATGGAGTCAGATCCTCTGGTCAAGCCAGAGGATGACGGAGAACTCAAGCCAGAGGATGACAAAGCACTGTCATTCCCAACTCCACCTCCGTCATTCCCAACTTGATTGGGAATCTCTACATTTAGCTTTTTTATA
The DNA here is from genome assembly GCA_041642615.1 of Sulfurimonas sp. GTDB lineage: Bacteria > Campylobacterota > Campylobacteria > Campylobacterales > Sulfurimonadaceae > Sulfurimonas. Next base: position 184 of record JBEPWC010000164.1, read on the forward strand.
ATAGCATTTGCTATAAAGTCTTTTCTAGTAGAGTTAGCATTTACAATAGCTTCTATTATATTACTTGGTACATCTTTATAGTTAGCAAGTAATTGTTTTGTATCTTTTGGAAGGCAGTAGCCTCCATATCCAAAGCTTGGATTGTTATAGTGATTTCCTATTCTTGAATCAAGTCCTACTCCTTCTATGATCTGTTGAGTATTTAATCCATGAGATTCTGCATAAGAATCTAGTTCGTTAAAGTATGCAACTCTCATAGCAAGGTAAGTGTTAGAGAACAGTTTTACTGCTTCAGCTTCAGTTGCTTCTGTAAAAAGAACATCTATATTTTCTTTTATAGCCCCTTGTGCTAAAAGGTTTGCAAAAGTCTCTGCACGTTTACTTTTTTCACCAACAATTATACGACTTGGATATAGGTTGTCATATAAAGCTTTACCCTCACGTAAGAACTCTGGAGAGAATATGATATTTGAGGTGTTAAACTCTTCATTTATCTTTTTTGTATAACCTACTGGTACTGTTGACTTTATAACCATTGTTGCATTTGGGTTTATCTCTAAAACATCTTTTATTACATACTCTATACTTTTAGTATTAAAATAGTTAGTTTCGGGATCATAGTCTGTAGGGGTAGAGATTATAACAAAGTCTGCATCTTTGTAAGCTTTCTCTTTATCTAGTGTTGCACTAAAGTTTAAGTCTTTTGAGCTTAGATACTCGCTTATCTCTTTATCTTCTATTGGTGATATTTTTTTATTTAGCAGCTCTACTTTTTCTGGAATAATATCTAGTGCTATTACTTCGTTGTTTTGTGCTAATAGTACTCCATTTGATAATCCTACGTAACCTGTTCCTGCTATGGCTATCTTCATTTTTTCTCCCGCTATTTATATAGTTTGTTATCATATATATGGTTTAGGTAAACCACAAATGCTAAAGCATCTTTTTCAAGCTCTTTATCAGAAGTAGTTTTCTTTAAATGCTTATTCTCGTACAAAAATGTTAAAGGTTTTTTTTCTGGTCTTATAACTGCAACTTTATTTGAATCTCTTAACGCGTATGAATTGTGAAACTGCATTAAAGATATATGTTTTTTTTCACTATTAAATATAGAACTACCCATAATTGGATATTTTAGGTCTAAACCTATAAGATCTAAAGCCGTTGCCAAAACATCTGGCTGAGTTGTAACTTTGTTGTGAACAAGATGATCAATACCACCACCAAGAATTAAACCAGGTACTTGAAACATATCTACAGGAACGACATCATCACCATAAACACGTA
>JBEPWC010000164.1:1480-5077 GCA_041642615.1 Sulfurimonas sp.
CATTATGATCAGAGACAATTACAAATACAGTATCATCCCAATAGTCTTCTTTTTTAGCTGCTTCAATAAACTTCCCTATCGAATAATCAGCATACTTAATAGCATTCTTAACACTTTTTTTATCTACGCCATCAACCAAATCAATCTTTCCATCTGGAAAGTCAAAAGGTGAGTGGTTTGATGTTGAAAACATAACAGCAGCAAACTTTTGACCATTACTATGCATTGTTTTAAACTCTTTATTAGCACGTAATGCCACCTCTTCATCACATATACCCCAAGTTCCAACAAATTTAGGGTCTTTAAACTTTGGCTGATCAATTATTGTATCAAAACCATTACCACTAAACCAACTCTTCATATTATCAAACCTTGCTTCACCACCGTATAGGAACATAGTAGTATAACCATATGGCTCAAGTAAAGAGGAGATAGTAAAAAAATCTTTTTGAGACTTATTACGTTTTAAAACACCCTTACCTGGAACTGAAAAATTTCCTGCTACACTTCCAGCTAAACCTCTTATACTTCTTGTACCATTAGAGTATAAGTTTTTAAAAAGTATACCCTCTTTAGATAGCCTGTTCATATGAGGTGTTATTCCAGCCTCTCCGCCAGTAGCTTCAACAAACTGATACCCCATACTCTCTTGTACAAAGATTACTAAGTTTTTTGGATCATTAGTTTTAAAGTTGCTTTTTACTACTCTTGACAAAGGTATTTTCTCATCTGTTGTTTCGATATTTAATCGCTTCTCGACCCTTTTTATAGCCTCACTAATATCCATCTTTCCATATTGTTTTATCAGCTTTTCACTGCCATGTTTTTTATTTATATACATAGCATACACTATACTATGGAAAGAATTCTTAGTAATCTCATTTAACATTCTGTTTGATGAATACATAGCATCTGATATATTTGCAGCTCTATGCCCAAAAGATGATCTAATACCTATAAATAATACAATAGCTAAAGGTAAAAACAAAAGAAGTCGTGTAGTATATTTTAATTCAAAAATCTCATCAAACCCACTTGAGAGCTTTTTAATATAGTAATATCCAAGTAGACCCATCATAGAAAAAGCGATCAATAAAGCCAGTTTGTAATCAGCTATTAACATAGAAAAAACTTCTTTAGGGTACTCAAGGTATTCTACAAAAAGATAGTTTGGTCTAACATCATATTGTGCTATAAAAGAAAAAGTTGCATTTTCTATGTATATCAATACTAACAATACTACTAAATAATATAACTTTAACAATGCAACAATAAGTTTTGATATTATTTTTGGAGAAAAACTCATAACGATTAATGGTATGACCATAAGGTAACTAGCAGTAATTATGTCCATTCTTAGACCATATATAAATGTTAACCAGTAACTTGCATCTGTATCTTGTATATGATCAAAGTAATATATAAATAAAAGAAGTCTTCCTATAAAAAATATACCAATCATATAGAGATATTGTTTTAAAAGTAGTTTTATTATTTGCATTTTTTACCTTGAAATTTTTTTGGATTATACTCAAATACTACTTGCAATCAGTTAATTTAAACCTATTTATACTAAGATCCCTGCCTACAAGCATAACTTTAATCCTTCTATCTGCTAGTAATTTTGATATTAAAACTTTATTGTCAGGGACATGAAATAAGAACACAGGAATATTATCAAATGTCTTTTTGGTGTAGATGCTATCTACTATAGTTCCATAAGGCATAGCAATTGCTGAAATATCAAAAAAACCATAAGCAATTTTATACAAGTCGACAGATGCTGCTCTAAAAAAATGACTTAATGGTAATGGATGAATTCCTAGTATAGTAAAAAAGCCTGCTTTTGTATAAGAAGATAGTTTAATGGGGTTAGAGCCCTCAATATATAATCTGTTTTTTATATTGTGAATCTTGCTGATATGTTTTAATCTACTTATTGCTTTTAAGGTTTGTTCAGATGATATTCTGTCCAAATTTTTATAATCTAACCAAAAATATTTATCTTCTCCAACCTTGTTGAAAACTTCCTCTAGCGTAAGTAGTTTTCCATCTTTTAGACTGTACTGTAAAGTTCCATTTTCTAACCTTTTAGGTTTACTGTGAGAAACTATAAATCTATCCATCTCTACGTCATAATAAAAATCAACTTCTATACCGTTTGCCCCTAAATCAAAAGCTTTTCTGAAACTTTTAAGGCTGTTTTGTTCAGATTTTGTGTTATAAACACCACGTGATGACCATATTTTATTGCAACTGTTATATATATTTTGGAAATCTTTGTTTTCTATATTTTTTTGTGCTAAATAAGCAAATAGATTAAACAAAACTATAACAAATAAGATGATAATTAAAATAAAAGCTATTACTTTTTTGAAACTAAATAAATTTTTCAACTAAAACACTCCCCCAAACGATCAAAAAAACAAAAATACTTAAAAACACAACTGTACTTCCAACATCTTTAGCACGTTTTGCCATCAAGTGATGATCCAATGTGACAAGATCAACTACTCTTTCAATTGAGCTGTTTATTGCTTCAGCTATTAAAATACCCATCATTGCTATAAACATAATTAATTTTGTTACTAACTCTAAATCTATATAAATTAAAAAAGGCACCAAAATAATTCCAAATACTAGTTCAATTTTAAAAGATGTTTCTGTTTTTATAATATCTATTAAACCATCAACAGCATAAGATGTATTTTTAAAGATTGTGTATTTTGGCTGATTTCTCAACTTATCTCTCCTATTTTATTTAAAACATCTTCCGCTTTTATAAGCTTCATACAATCATGGTGTCCTAAAGGGCATATTCTTTTCATACATGGTGCACAGTCTAAATCTTTGGTAATAACAACACCTTTTTTATTCATCCATTGATTTGTTTCTTTATACCTAGTAGGTCCAAATATAGCTACTGTAGGTATTTGAAATGCGGCTGCAAGATGCATAGGTCCTGAGTCATTCGTAACAAATAAGTCTAGTTCTGAAATACCAGTAATTAATTCTTCAACAGATGTCTTTGCAGCTAAATTTTTATAGTTATTTACTCCAGCTTCTACAAGCAGTTTTTCAATATCTGCTGCTATTTCATCCTCATTTGGTCCACCAAATATCACTATATCATACTCTTTTGACATCTCTATGGAAACTTTAGCAAACTCTTCTGGATACCAACGTTTTGCACTACCATAAGTAGCACCAGGGTTTAAACCAAGTAGTCTTTTATCTGATTTTTTCTCACTCTTATACCCGTATATTTTAAGTTTACCTGGAGTAGTTTGGATATCAAAACTTTTATTTATAAAGTCGTTATAACGAATCACTTGATGAATCTCTTTTTTTGTATAACGCTGATATATATACCTTTTTTTAACACCTAAAAAAAAGAGTAGATACTGAGTAGTAAAGTTTTTTCTAAAACTTAGTGCAACGTCAAAAGCTTTGCTTTCTTTAGTAAACTTTCCAGCTTTTTTAGCATCACGATATAAGTTAAGATACCTAAAACCCTCTTTTTTTGACTCATCTATAAAAATCTTCTCAACATTTGGATGGTGTAAAAATAGCCTTGTAGATACATACGATCCATAG
>JBEPWC010000165.1:0-5066 GCA_041642615.1 Sulfurimonas sp.
TCACCTTTTACTTCGTTTTTTACAACTTTAAATTCTACTCCATCATATAGTCCAAAATAAGGGGCTTTTCCATAAAGCTTTGAAATAGTAGTTGAGTTTTTTTCATCTAATGGTATTGCTAACATAGTTTATATCCTTTTATAATTTCAAAATAAACTATACATTTAGTGTTCCCTGAAATTTCGTGGAATAATATATGTATAGGTAGATACTAATACTATACAGTAGAGACTAGATTCCCAGTCAAGCTGGGAATGACGAAATGCTCAAACTGGGAATGGTGAAACTTCGTCATCCTCGGGCTTGACCCGAGGATCTAATTTATATAGAGATTAACAATAAATATGGATGGTTATCATGGTAAATAGAAAATTAATTCGTGAACTGCTAAATGAGTCGGCATGTACACATAATGACAAGAAAAAAGCCTCATGCGATAAACCAAAACCTGGTGCTACAAGTGGTGGTTGTGCATTTGAGGGTGCTCAAATAGCACTGTTCCCATATGCGGATGCAGTTCATCTTGTTCATGCACCTGCTACTTGTCAGGGAGCTTCTTGGGAGACCAGAGCTACTCCAACAAGCTATAAAGGGGAAAATAACACTATTACCGGATACTACACAGATGTAACTACAAACGATGTTATCTTTGGTGGGGATCAAAAACTTGAAGACTCCATAGAGTATGTGATCAAACACAAAAGTCCAAAGGCTGTCTTTGTATATGAAACATGTGTAACTGCCATGATTGGTGATGATATTGACAATGTTTGTGATCGTATGCAAAAAAAGCATAACCTGCCTGTTGTAGTTGTACACTCTCCGGGTTTTGTAGGTGGTAAAAACTTAGGAAGTCGTCTTGGTGGCGAAGCTGTTTTAAATCAACTAATAGGTACACGTGAGCCAAAGGAGATCCATCCATATGGGATCAACTTAATTGGAGAGTATAACGTAACAGGTGATATGTGGCAGTACACTCCAATACTAGAGAGGATCGGTATAAAAGTTGTATCTACCCTTGCTGGTGATGGTAGGATTGAAGATATACAAACTGCTCATACTGCAAAACTAAATGTAATAGTTTGTGCAAAATCACTAGTTAGCCTAACAAGAAAAATGCAAGAGAGATACAACATACCTTATATATCTGTCTCTTTTTATGGAAAGCGTGATACTACAAACGCTATACGCTCAATAGTAAATGCTTTTGGGAATGAAGAGTTAAGCCGCCATGCTGAGGAGATCATAGCTGAGGAGGAGGCAAAACTAGAAGAGAGGCTTATCCCATACAGAAAAATACTTGAAGGTAAAAAAGCAATACTCAACACCGGTGGAAACAAGTCTTGGTCTATGGCTTCAGCCTTGCAAGATATAGGGATCGAAGTTGTAGCAACAAGTATACGTAAAGCTACACTTGAGGATATAGAGATCGCAAAAGAGTATGTAGATATTTTGATGAAAGTTCCAGCAAACGAACAAGCCAAACTCATAGATGAACACGGCGTTGATATACTACTAGCTGGTGGTAGAAGTCTTTATACTGCGATCAAGAAAAAAGTAGCATTTGTAGATGTAAACCAAGAGAAAAAAGTAAGCTATGGTGCTTATGGTGGGCTTGAAAATTTGGCAAAAGATGTTTGTGCAGCTGTTAACAACCCTGTATTTAAGGTTGTGGGCATTGCTGCACCTTGGGAATAATTTAAGGGTGCCCTTAACTAGGCAGAAGTTCTTTAAAAGCCTCTTGTTTATACAAAACTTTAAATGAATCCTCATTTTTAAGCTCATCTTGCAATCCAGGGCTTAACTCAAGTGCTGTTTTTAGATCCTCAACTGCAGAGTCAGTGTTACCAAGTTTTGCATTTGCACATGCCCTTTGCCAGTGTGAAAAAGCATACTCATCATCTAGTTTAATCGCTTGGTTACATAAACTTAATGCCCATCTTGTTTCTTCTAAATCTAAGAGAGTATCAGCTTTATATACTAAAGCTTCTACATTTCCTGGAGATATTTTTAAGATCTCATCATAGAGATCTAGTTTAGCTTGCAGATCATCTTCGATCTCTGCTCTTTTCCAATATGAGCTAATCTTTTCAGATTTTTCAAACTGCTCTTGAGTATGGGTGATCATATCAAACCTATGCTTAGCTTTTTTCTCAATATCTGAGAGTCTATTTTCATAGTTTTGAGTAAGTTCGAGTATTTTTGTCTCTAAGATCAGCTCACTACTCTCTTTAATATCTCTAAAAGATTTAAGCCCTACAAGTAAAAGAAGTGAACTCACAACTGCGATAATATAGAAAATATTGCTAATAGTATCGGTTGTATAAGAGAGTGCACGATCAGTGATACTCAACTCACTAGATGTGATCTGTTTTGTAACTTCCTCTTTAAGCTTTAGTTGACTTGTTCTTAGATCTTTTAACTCATCTAGTATATATCTCTCAACTAACGGTCTATCTAACATATCTGTTTGGCTATGTTTTAGATCCTCCTTGTTTTCTTGAGAATATGCAAAACTAAAGATCAGTAGTTGCAGTACAAAAAGCTTAAGTATAATTTTCATTATCTATTTTTTAGTAAAAAGTGTACCTTTGTTGTGTACACCATCCATAAGGTACTCTCTAGCAGTTGTTAGATCGTATCCATTACATAAAAACATCTCTCTGTTGTTTTCCATCATATATTTAGCAGCTTTTAGCTTTGTTATGATCCCACCTGTTGCAAACTTTGAGTTTGGTGTGTGTTCTTGTTCTAACTCTTCATCTGTGATCTCATTAACTATTTTTTTGATCTTAGCATCTGGATTATCTTTTGGATTAGAGTCGTAATAACCATCAATATCACTAAGGATCACAAGCATATCCGCATTTGTGTAGTGTGCTACATGGGCTGATAGTTGGTCATTGTCACCAAAGAGCTGCTCTGGAGTAGTAGATATATCGTTTTCATTTACAATCGGTAAGATGTCGTTTTTAAAAGTCCTGTCTATTATATCTTGAACTATTTTTGTGTGAACTCTTGAGTCAAAATCTTCCTCTGTTAAAAGTATTTGAGATATCGTTACATCGTATATATCAAATAGAGTTTTATATGAGCTCATCAGTATTGGCTGACCAAGAGCTGCTAAAACTTTTTTACTTGTAGGTATGCTTTTGTTTAGCTGCACCGCAGTGTAACCTGCTGCAACAGCTCCTGATGATACTAAGATTACCTCATACTTTTTTCTAGCCTCAGCTATTAGTCCTACTAAGTTCAACATCCTATCTTTTGCTATATCTGTTGTATTAGTAAGTACAGAACTACCAACCTTAAATACTATTCTTTTCAACTATTGTCTCCTATTTTTTTGATTACTATGCTTTTTAAATACTTGCCATAATAGTGAAACTAAGCTTAATAATCAAATAGATTATTAAACCTGCTCTACCGTAAGACCTTTGATCCCTAAATTACCATATCTATGGTACGAGTTTGAAACACTTTGTTCTACAAAATAGTGCATAAGCTCTATTCTACCATGCGAAACAAAAGGTTCACTTGCTACATATCTAGCAGATGGTGCAAGTTTTTCATAAATACTCTGAGGAACATTTTCAGGATGCAAGTATCTTATTCTCTGAACCTTTAACATATTTTCAACAAGCTCATCTTCATCATCTCTAGTGAACTTATCACCTTCACCAATAAAAGCTTCCTGTTTAGATTCTAACCATATAAGTTCTGCTTTACGAGATTTTTTAGGGATCGATACATGGATATTTGCCCCTATCATTTTTATTGCCATAATAGTTGTTAAGGCTTCACCTAAATCATCGTTATCTTTTACCCTTAAAAGTACACTTTTAACTGGAAGATAGCGAATAACATTGCTCTCACCTCTTATGTGTGAATAGTCATGTTCTTTTAAAAACTCTGCTTCATACCAATGAGCGAAATGACAAATGTGTTTGAGTGCGATCTCGCACTCTTCATTAAACACAGTATCTCTTGTTAAAAAGATTCTCATCTGATCTATAAACTGAGTTGAGCATGATTCATAAAGATTTGTCTCATGATAGTCTATGTTCATAAACTGACTTACATAGTTAAAACCACCAGCTTTTTTACCACTACCAATAGCTGATTTTCTCATACCACCAAATGGTTGACGAATAACTATAGCTCCGGTTGTTCCACGGTTTATGTACAGGTTACCAGCTATGATTCTCTCCTGCCAATAGTCCTCCTCTCTCTTATCTAAAGTCTCAATTCCAGAAGTTAGACCATAACCTGTAGAGTTTACTATGTCTATAGCATGATCAAGATCATCTGCACACATTACACTAAGTACTGGTCCAAAAAGTTCATTCATATGACAAAAATCATTCTTTTTAGTACCCCATCTTACAGATGGCGTTAACATATAAGGGTTACCTTTGTCAGCATAGTCGGGTTTTACTAACCATTCCTCACCATCATCAAGATATGTGAGTGATTTTTCAAGAGGTCCTGTTGGGACGTTTGAGAGTGTACCTATTCTATTTGAAAAATCCCAGACTGATCCTGTTTTAAGTGACTCTACTGCCTCTTTTAGGGTACGTTTAAAATTCTCATCTTCATAAAGCTCTTTTTCTAAAACCAGCAAAGATGTAGCAGAACACTTCTGCCCAGAGTTATGAAATGCTGAAGCGACTACATTTTTTATAGCTTGATCGCGATCAGCTAGAGCTGTAACTATAGTTGCATCTTTACCACCAGTCTCAGCACTTATATGAATATCAGGGCGTTTTTTGATCATATCGTAAGCAGTTTGTTCACTACCTGTAAATATAGTAAAGTCTATATCTTTACTTGGAATCATATGCTCACCTACTTCTGATCCTTTTCCTGTAATAAATTGAAGAGTGTTCTTACTAACCCCAGCATTCCAAAAACATTGACACAACATATATCCACAAAGGATAGAGTCTTTTGCAGGTTTTAGTATGACAGTGTTACCAGCGGCTAAAGTAGCTGCGATCCCACCAACTGGTATAGCTACAGGAAAGTTCCAAGGACTTACAACTAGTCCTACACCTTTTCCAACA
>JBEPWC010000166.1:0-5052 GCA_041642615.1 Sulfurimonas sp.
AGAAAATAGATAGGTTGAAAATTGGTAGATTTAAAAGATATATATGAAGCAAAAAAGAGGATTGAAGATGTAGTTTTAGATACACCTTTTTCCTACGCACCACACATGAGTCAACTCTCAGGTATGGAGGTTTACCTAAAAAAAGAAAACCTCCAAATAACTGGTGCTTTTAAGATACGTGGAGCTTATAACAAAATAGCTTCACTAGAAAAAGAACAATTAGAGTCTGGTGTGATCGCAGCAAGTGCTGGTAACCACGCTCAAGGTGTAGCACTCTCAGCTTCTAAGTTTGGAGTTCGTGCAGTCATAGTGATGCCAGATTCTACACCACTTACAAAGGTAAATGGTGTAAAAGAGTTAGGTGGTGAAGTTATACTTCATGGAACTAATTATGATGAAGCGTATGCTTATGCTATGGAGTTTGCAAAAAAGAACTCATTAACATTTATACACCCTTTTGAAGATGAAAAGGTTATAGCAGGTCAGGGGAGTATTGCTTTAGAGATCATTGAAAAATGTCAAGATCTTGATGCAGTTGTGGTGCCTGTTGGTGGTGGGGGTCTGATCTCTGGTATAGCCTCAGCTATAAAGCAGATCAACAAAAACATCAAAGTGATAGGCGTAGGAGCCAGTGGTGCACCAGCTTTAAAAAACTCATTTCACGCAGGTATAGCACAAGATAGCCTAAGCGTTAGAACAATAGCAGATGGGATCGCTGTTCGAGACACATCTAAGATTACACTAACCCATATGCTTGAGTGTGTAGATGAATTTATAAGTGTAGATGATGAAGAGATAGCAAGTGCTATACTCTTTTTACTTGAGAAGCAAAAGCTTGTTGTAGAAGGTGCTGGAAGTGTAGGTATTGCAGCTATTATACATAAAAAACTAGAGCATCTAAGGGGTAAAAAAGTAGCTGTAGTTTTAAGTGGAGGAAACCTTGATGTAACCCTACTTAGTGTGATTATAGAAAAGGGTTTACTAAAGTCACACAGAAAGATGAACATAACGGTAACGCTTGTAGATAAACCAGGTTCACTTAAACGTTTTACAGAGATACTAGAAGAGCTAAGTGCAAATATAGTCCATATATCTTATGATAGAACCTCTATATCGCTTGATTATGGCGATGCAAACGTAACTGTTCACATGGAAACAAAAGGTAAGGAACACCAAGATCAGATTCAGAACAAACTAGAACAAGAGGGATACTTAAAAAAGTAACAATATGAAGCCAACCAAAAGCAAAAAGTTTTCAGAACCAATCATCTTTTGTAACAAACAAAAAGATTCTACAATTTTGGTTGTTGACAGGGCTACATCTGTTAGATTTTTAGATCAGCAGACTTTAGAGACACAGGGAGGTTTCAAAGCTAAGATCAACCATGTTTGGTACAAAAACCAAGTGGTCTCATTTAGCCAAACTGGTAACTGTTTTGCTGTTATAACAGAAGATGCAAAAGAGTCAAGACTTTACGATACTAAAACTAAAAAAATAAAACAAAAATTTAGCAGACATCATGGAGAAGTTACATGTGTAGCTGTTGACCCAAGAGGTGATTATTTTTTTTCGGGTGGTGAAGATGGTAGAACCTTTGTAATAGATACAAAAAGCAAAAGGTTGCTTTTTACACTTCCACATCATGCAGACTATGTAAACGATATAGTTTTTTCTAAAAAGGGCTATCTTGTAGCCACTGCAAGTTATGATAAACGAATCCATATATTTAATTATGCAACTATAACACCCATAGCTACAATAAAAGTACACTCAGATCCTGTTATGAAAGTTCAGTTTTTAAGTAGTAACACACTTTGTAGTGTAGATAAAAAATCATCGGCAATCATATTGAGCATATCTGAAAACAAAGTCATTAAAAGGCTTGATGGTATACATGATGATGTAGTGCAGATAACATCAGATAAAAACTTTTTGTTTTTGGGGACAGCACTTGGATTTATTATTGTGTATAGTCTTAAGAGCTATGAACAACTCTCACGAAAGTTTATAAAAGTAAAATCACGTATAACATGTTTGGAATATGACGAGGAACAAGATCTTTTGGTCATTGCAGATGAGCAGGGTGAGTTGCTGTATTATGATGTTTATGATGGACTTGATAAACTACAAAAATATATAAACTATGCAGACTACGATAAAGCTTATAAAAGTATAGATAAAAATCCGCTACTTGAGTTTACAAAAAGCTATACGCAACTTGAGGAGATATGGGATAGAGTATATGCAAAAGCTTCAAAACTACTCCAAAAGTCAGAAAAAGAAAAAGCTGAAAAAATACTAGATAGATTTGCAAATGTAGCATCTAAAAGCTCACGTATAAATAAGTTATTTAGTGAGTATGAGGAGTTCGATAAATTTTTGCATTTGATAAAATCTGGAAAAATTGCACTTGCTTATTCTTTGGTGAATCAACATCCTATTTATAAAGATTCTGATGTATACAAGGCATTAGAGGATAAATGGCAAAAACTTTTTGCAAAAGCTCAAAAAATGACTATCGAGGGTAGGTCAAAAGAGCAGATTAAAGAGGTTTTGTCTGAATACAGAGGTGTTAGTGACAAAACAGCTCACATACAAGAGATGTTAGTAAAGAGTGATATATATGCAAGGTTTAAAAACTCAATTATAAAAAAAGAGTTTAGAATAGTCTTTGAATTGATTAGAGTAAACCCTTTTTTAAAAGAGTTTCCAGAGTATAAGGCGATAATAGATTATGCTGATAAATTGTATATTAGTATAAATAAACATATAAAATCCAATGAGATCCATAAAGCTTTAAAACTTCTAGACCTACTTGTTGATTTTCCAGATTTTAGAGATGAAGCGACTGAATTAAAAGATTCAATTGAACTAAGAGATAAACTATTTGATGCCATTAAAAGAGCTGAACTTGCAGATATATATAAAATTATTGATACAAATGATACTCTTTTGGAGATGCCTGAAGCACAAAGGTTTAACAAACTTTGGTTTGATGATTTCGAATTAGCAAAAGAGTATGCTTCTAATGCAGATATTATTGTGATTGATGGAGTATTTCAAAAGTATAAAAATATTCCATCAAAACATATATCTATATCTAGCGTATATGCACTAGCGTATATAACTCAAGTAGAAAGAGCAATTAAAACAAACAAGGAAAAATCTATAATAGAAAGAGCTATAAGAAGCTATATGCTTTATTTTGGAGCAGATGACTACATACTTTCAACCTTTGAATTTTTTTATGATAAATATGATGATGTAAGTATGGATATTGACAGCTTAAAAAAAGGTTCAAAAAAACAGTGGCGTCCAAGTATGAGAGTTGTTAATATCTTAGAGTAATATAAACTTTAAAATTATTGATAAATTTAACCTAAATCAAAAAGCTTTTTAAGTATAATCCAAAAAATTAATATTATTAGGAGACTTTTCATGCAGATAAATGGCGCTCAAATGGTCATAGAAGCTTTAATCCAAGAAGGTGTTCAAACTGTGTTTGGATACCCTGGTGGAGCTATCATGAATGTCTACGATGAGATCTACAAGCAAGATAAGTTTCATCACATATTAACTCGTCATGAGCAAGCTGCTGTTCATGCTGCTGAGGGTTATGCAAAAGCCAGTGGAAAAGTTGGTGTAGCTATGATCACTAGTGGACCTGGTTTTACAAACGCAGTTACTGGTTTAGCAGATGCTTATATGGATTCAGTTCCACTAGTTGTAATCTCTGGTCAAGTTCCAATGAGCCTAATTGGTACAGATGCTTTTCAAGAGATAGACGCAGTTGGGATCAGCCGATCATGTACAAAACATAACTACTTAGTGACTCATGCTGCAGATCTGCCTAGAGTTTTAAAAGAGGCATTTTATATCGCTTCTTCTGGTCGCCCTGGTCCTGTTCATGTAGATATACCAAAAGATGTAACAGCTGAGATTGCTGAATTTGACTATTCACAAGAGTTAGAGCTTGAGACATATAAACCAAACACAAAAGGTAATCCACGCCAAATTAAAAAAGCTATAGAGGCTATTAGTAAAGCTAAACGTCCACTTTTTTATCTAGGTGGTGGGATCATGAACTCTAACGCAACTGATGAAGTTAGAGAGTTTGTTCACAAAACTGGGATCCCTGCAGTTGAGACTTTTATGGCTCGTGGGACTTTAAGTTATGATGATGAGTACTTAGTTGGGATGCTTGGTATGCATGGATCATACGCTTCAAATATGGCTATGAGTGAAACCGATCTTGTTATAGGTTTAGGTGCAAGATTTGATGATCGTGTAACTGGAAAACTTAGCGAATTTGCTAAAAATGCGGGTGTTATACATGTAGATATAGACCCAGCTTCGATCTCTAAGCTTGTAAATGCAGACTACCCAATAGGTGGAGATATAAAGAGCGTTGTAAAAGACTTGCTAGAAAAAGTTGATAGAATTGATCCTAAGAAATATATCCAGTGGCGTGAGACTATAGCTAAGTTTGATGAGCTTCACCCACTAACGTACCATGAAGATACAGATAGGATTAAACCACAATGGGTAGTACAGCGTGTTGGTGAGCTTATAGGTGATGGGGCAAATATCTCTACAGATGTTGGGCAACATCAGATGTGGGCTGCACAGTTTTACCCTTTTACTCGTCCTCGTCAATGGGCAAGTTCTGGAGGACTTGGTACTATGGGGTTTGGTTTTCCAGCAGCTATGGGCGTAAAAGCAGCAAGTCCTGACAAGGTAAGTATTAACTTTACTGGGGATGGATCTATCCTTATGAATGTTCAAGAGTTGATGACCGCAGTTGAGCAAAAGCTTCCTGTGATCAACATAATTCTAAATAACAACTATCTTGGTATGGTTCGTCAGTGGCAGACACTTTTTTATGACAAACGCCACTCTGAAACAGATCTGAGTGTTCAGCCAGACTTTGTAAAGCTCTCAGAAGCATTTGGTGGAGCTGGTTATAGAGTTAGTACAAAAGAGGAGTTTGATGCGGCACTAAAAGATGCGATAGCAAAAGATGTTGTAACTTTTATAGAGGTATCAGTAGA
>JBEPWC010000167.1:0-5045 GCA_041642615.1 Sulfurimonas sp.
ATTAGCTACACTTTTAGAGAGTTTAGGTGTGCAAAAACAAAAGGATCTTAGTTATGAAGCTTCTATAGACGCTAAAACAATTATAAAGTTTGAAAAAAAGCTTTTAGTTAAAACAGATATAGAGATCCCAAGTTATGATCTAAAAATAGACTCACAAAATTTTAGTGGTGAAGATAACCATTTAGAGTTTCTCTACACTCAAAATAGACTCACACTAGAAAACTACACAATCGATCTGCAAGATAGACACTTTTATGCAACAAAAAGTTCAATTTTTTCAATAGATACAGACCGTAAAAAAATAATACTAGAGAAGTTTTATCTTTTTGATGATATTTTATTGCAAGGCGATTTTAACTACACCACTCAAGAGCTTGAGCTTTTTGTAAAAAGTGATAAGTTTTACTACTCAGGTAAAGAAGCATCTTTGGATGCAGCACTAGATCTACATCTAAAAATAGATAAAGACAAAAACCAAACTATAACAGGAAAAGTGGAACTTTTAGATGGTGAGATATACTATGTGCCACAAAAAGATTACACCATTTCAGACCCAGATATCGTAATTATCCAAGAATTTAAACAACAGCAGCTACATAAAAGATCTATAGATATAGAAGTGGTTGCAAAACAGCCTTTAAAGTACAAAGTAAAAGACCTTGAGATGATGGTTTTACCACAACTAAGTTTGCGGCAAAAACCTGATGAGAGCTTGTTACTTTATGGAAGGCTCCTTATTCAAAACGGAGAATATAAGCTAGGTGATAAACTCTTTTCCTTTGCACAAAGTGAGATCAACTTTGATGGGGAAGTGCCTATAAATCCACAGTTAGATATAAGGGTGCATCATCAAACACTCGATTACAGAGAGATTGAGATCTATATTACAAACACAATGGATGATCCGGTTATACTGTTTTCATCTAACCCACCAATGTCTCAAGAAGATATCCTCTCATATATCCTTTTTGGAGAGAGTGCTAGTTCTGTTTTTGATACAAGTGGTGGCTCTAGTACCTCTTTAAATATGCTTTTGTTAGGAACAGGTTTAAAAGAGCTTGTAAACAACAACTCTCAAATACATGTAGATACTTTAAATATCCTTACAAGTGAAGAGGGTAGTTTGGGTTACGAAGTGGGAGCTAGATTTAACAAAAATATTCGTCTAATTTATAAAAGTGATGAGGTGTCTAGTGTGATACTTCAATATAGTCTTAGTCGTAATGTCCGTTTTGATGTGGACGTAGCACAAACTGGGCAGGGGGTGAGTATTATATATATAAAAGATTTAGGAGACCCTTTATAAGCATTTAATCTATAAAAGTGTAATATGACATTAAGATATTGTTAAAACCAATAAAAACTATAACGGAGACATATATGAAAAAGGCACTTTTAGCTGTAGCTGTAAGTTCTATGTTTACATTTGCTAGTGCAGATGAGAAAACTATAAACGCAACAATGAGTTTAATGACTCAGGGTATGAATCAAATTCAGACTGGATTTTTGTATTCAAATCAAGAGGATGTAAAAAGTGGGATTGAAGTGTTAGAAAATGCTAATGCTATTTTTAATAAAGTTGATGTTGCAACATTTATTAAACACAACAACAAAGTTCAAGTGACTAAAAATATAAATGACAATTTAGATGAGAACTTAGCGGCATTTAAAAAAGCTGTAGAAAGCAAAGACTACACTGAAGCTACTAAGTATTACGGAAAAGTTACAAGTAATTGTATAGCTTGTCACAGAATAGTAAGAGGTTGGTAAGACCTCTTTTTAAATAACCTCTTTTAAGAGGCTATTTATTAAAAAGTATAGATCCAAGTCTGAGCATATTTGAGCCACACTCGATAGCTAGCTCAAAATCTCCACTCATCCCCATAGAACAGATTGTCGCACCATCACACTGCTTATAAATGTTGTGAGTTGTTTCAAAACTTTTACGGATAATATTTTTATCATCACTATGTGCACCAATACTCATAACACCTTTTAGTTTTATGTTTGGACACTCTTTTTGAATACTTTCATAAATATTAAGTGCATCTTCTGGCATTACACCGTGTTTTGACTCCTCTTTTGCAGAGTTGATTTGAAGTAGGGCATTTAGAGTTGTATCTTTTGCTTCACACTTTTTTTGGATCTCTTGGGCGAGTTCAAATGAATCAAGTCCGTGAAAAAGAGCAGGTCTAAGATCTAGAAGATTGTTGATCTTATTTTTTTGAAGGTTACCTACAAAGTGCCACTCAAGTGGTAGTTCTTCAAGCTCACTGGCTTTTGTTTTTAAGTCTTGAACTTTGTTTTCACCAAATGCACGCTGACCTATGTTGTAAAGTTTTTCAATCTCATTAGGCTCAGAGTATTTGCTTATCGCTATGATCTTAACAATATGATGATCACTAACTTTTAGCCTGGCACGCTCTACACGTCTTATTATGTCATCTATATATATTTTATATTCTACTTCATTCATTATTTTCTCCTAACCCATTAATCTATTAATATCGTTAAACAATCCAAGTCCCATAAGCCCAAATAGTATAACCCATCCACCTATTGTAAGTTTGATCAAAACAGCTTCACTAGGTGCATGTCTTGTGATAAGCTCATAAAGGTTAAACATAATATGCCCACCATCAAGAGCGGGAATAGGCAGTAGGTTTAAAACACCAAGGTTTACAGAGATCAGTGCTGCAAAAAACAGCACACTCATCCAGCCCGCGTCTGTTGCGTCACTTGTAAGCTTAACTATGCTTACAACACCGCCTAACTCTTTTGCTGGAACATCTCCTGTTATTAGCTTTTGAAGCCCTGTAAATATAACAGTAGATGCAAAAACAGTCTGCTCAGTTGCATAAGAGAGTTTCTCTGCAAATGAGAGATCCAGCTGGTGTGATACTCCAGCTGCACCAATTCCTATCATCTTTTTTTGGATCTTCTCTTTGAACATATTTTCAGTTTCAGTTATCTTTGGAGTTAGGGTTTTAAACTCTAAGTATCCATTACGCTCTACCTTTAAACTTAGTGATCCCTCAGCATTTTCAATGATCTTAGCCATCTCTTTCCATGTTGTGATCTCAACACCATTGATCTCTTTTATGATATCTTTTTCTTTAAGTCCAGCTTGTTGGGCAGGGGAGTCTTTTACAACAGTTCCAATCACAGGAGATAGAGTTTGTGGTCCGCCAATGGCAATAAAAAAGTATAAAAAAAATGCAAGTACAAAGTTTGCAAGTGGGCCAGCTAAAAGTATGAAAATTCTTTGAGTTGGTGTTTTTGAGTTGTAGCTGTCGGAATCAAAACTCTTTTTGCTAGGATCTGAGTCATCTTGACCCTTCATCTTTACATAACCACCAAGTGGGATTGTAGACACAGCCCACTCTGTCCCCCATTTTTTAAACTTGAAGATCTTTTTACCAAAACCAATACTAAATACTTCAACATAAACGCCCATGAGCCGTGCAGCAAAGTAGTGACCAAGTTCATGGAAAAATATAAGTGCAGAAAGTACTAAAAGTGAAACTAACCAGCTCATTTTATAATTCATCCTTTAAAAGTGCTTTTCTAAAGCCATATAGATACTCTAAACCTGAGTAGAGAGTTAAAAATACCGCAAACCAAAGAAGCTCAGTTCCCCACTCCCAGTGCATGATCAAAAACCCTATCGCAAACATCTGTGCTACAGTTTTTACTTTACCAGCCAGACTTGCTTTTACATCTACACCCTCACTAACAGCAACAGTCCTTACACCAGTTATGAAAAGCTCACGCACTATGATTATGTAGATAGCCCAAGCTGAAGCTTCACCTATCATCATTAGCCCTAAAAAGCCTGCAAGTGTAAGCATCTTATCTGCTAAAGGATCTAGTATGCCACCAAGTAGTGTGATCTGATCCCACTCTCTAGCGATGTAGCCATCAAAAAAGTCTGTCGCAGAAGCCAGCACAAATATAAGTGCAGCAGTGTAGTAGTTCCAGCTTATATGAAATCCATTTTCTGTAAAAATTTCTGGGTTTAAAATAACCCAAAAAAGAAGAGGTGCTAAAAGTATTCTCAATGATGCAAGTAAATTTGGTAAATTAAGCAAAAAAATCCTTATTATTATATGGGTTGAATTTTAGCTTTTTGGCTCTTAATATATACTTTTTGTTAAGTACTTACTTCTCTATTAAGAGCTTTTTCAACAGATTTTATCTTATTTTTTAGTCTATCTTTTGAGTTTTTTCTAATATCAAATTTTAGACATGAGTAGATTCTCTCACAATCAAGCTGATCGTACGCAAGTTCTATAATGTTAAGAGCCTCTCTCATAGTCTCAGTTTCTATGACAGTACCCATAGGTGTTAGTTTGTAGTTAACACCATTTTTGTCAATAGCATCTATAATTTTACTAACCTGTTTTGAAACTGATGCTCCATCACGGCAGTCATCAGATGTTGGAAACATACTAAATTCTAAAAGTACACTCATTTTTGTCCTTTATGATCTCTTACTTGGTTTTTAAGTATATTACTATAAAATGGTTAATTAAATTATGTAAAGGTATTCAATGAGTAGATTAATTTTTAGTTTCGTAACGTTGTTTTTAATATCTCTTAGCTTTAGTTCGTGTTCTGCAAAAAAGGAAAAGGCTTCAGATGAGTATTATGATCGTGCAAATAAAGCTGCAAAAGAAGCACACGATAAGTTTGATAAAGAGTAACGACGTGGCTTCTTACTGAAAAGAAGTCCCACCATCAACTACTATAGTCTGACCTGTAAGCCAAGAAGAGTCGTCTTGACATAAGAAAAGACACGCACCAGTTAGATCGGTTGCATCTCCCATACGGTTTAGAGGTGATCGTTTTACAACTTCAGCTTTTACCTCTTCATAGTTTGGAAAAGCTTTAAGTGCGTCTGTATCTATAGGTCCACCGCTTACTGCATTTACACGGATATTCATATCGCCTAGCTCTGCTGCTGCGTATTTTACCATCGTCTCAACTGCAGCTTTGTTAGTTCCGTGACCCGCGTAGTTTGGAGTGTACACAATGTTACCAGT
>JBEPWC010000168.1:0-5040 GCA_041642615.1 Sulfurimonas sp.
CGAAAAAATTGGAATTCAACTTGTTGTTTTTACAACCTCAAGGCTGTTATAAATCTATATAAAATTTCAAATATCTATTTGAAATTTACTATCTTTTTTAAACTCATCTTCACTTACAAAAAAATAGTGAACTCCATCTTTTTCCCCCTCACGTGGTGGGCGAGTCGTTGTTGAGATCGAGAAGTAACACTCCCCTACATCATCGATGATCTTGCTTAAAAGTGTACTTTTACCTGCACCACTTGGACCTGAGAGTACTAAAATTGCTCCGCTATTTTTATTCACTTTTATTGCCACCTAGTTCTATGTTTATATTTATTTTCATACCCTTAAGTGATGCTGCAACCTCTTCATTACTTAATGCTTTTAGAAGTTTTTTCAAAGATTCTACACCATCTTGATTTGTCTCTATCTGAGTGTCTTCAGGGATTGCTTGAGGTGTATTACTTTTATCTTGAGTCTCTTTTGCCTCGCTAGAGTCATTTTCATCTACAATTTCTTTTGATTTTAACTCATCTTCGCTTATCTCACCTACTGCAGCTCTTAGACTATCTGATGTTAGAGATGAAAAATCTTCTAAATCGATCTCTTCATTTAACTCATCTTCGCTTAAACTTCCCTCTGCAGATTCTATTAACTCCTCTAGGTTTTCATCATCTGAGTCTATTTCGTCGATATCCTCATCTGAGAGTTCTTCTTCTTGATCTAGATCTTCTTCTGAGTTTTCTTCTAGTTCTGATTGTTCAGAGATTGGCTCTTCTAAGTTCGTTTCATCCTCTTCATCAAGATCGTCAAGGTCTAGGTCGTCAAAGTCTTCGCCTAGTTCTAGATCTTCTTCTGTGTCTTCTTGTGGTTCAGAGCCTTTCTCTTCTGAGTTAGTTTCATCCACTTCATCAAGATCATCAAAGTCTTCGTCTAGTTCTTCATCTGATTCTTCTTGTTCTGGTGGTTCTGGTGTTTCTTGTGGGTTCGTCTCTTCGAGGCTTTCAACTTCATCACTTGTATCATCAGTAGTTGGCTCTTCTGAATTTTGCTCCTCTTCGAGGCTTTTAACTTCATCGCTTGTATCATCAGTAGTTGGCTCTTTTTCATTCACTTCTTCGAGGCTTTCAACTTCATCGCTTGTGTCATCAGTAGTTGGCTCTTCATCAACTTCTTCATCAATTTCATCAAGATCTAGGTCCTCAAGATCTTCATCTAGTTCTAGTTCCTCCTCTGCGTCTTCTTGCTGATGTGACTCTTCATCATTTTCTTCATCAAGGTCTAGATCGTCAAAGTCTTCGTCTAGTTCTTCACCTGAGTTTTCTTCCTCATTAGAAGCTTTCTCTTCTGAGTTAGTTTCATCTTCTTCATCAAGATCGTCTAGATCTAAGTCGTCGAAATCTAGATCTTCTTCTGAGTCTTCTTGTTCTTGTGTTTCTTGTGGGTTCGCCCCTTCGAGGCTTTCAACTTCATCGCTTTGATCATCTATAGCTGACTCTTTTTCATTCACTTCTTCTAGGCTTTCAACTTCATCACTTGTATCATCAGTAGTTGGCTCTTCTGAATTTTGCTCCTCTTCGAGGCTTTCAACTTCATCACTTGTATCATCAGTAGCTGGCTCTTTTTCATCAAGATCATCAAGGTCTAGATCTTCTTCTGTGTCTTCTTGCTGCTGTGGCTCTTCTGAACCCTCTTCATCCATATCAGTTTCTTCTAAAAGACTTTGAACTTCACTCAGATCATCTTTGTCTAGTACTGAATCAAGTTCATCATCATCTAGGTCATCATCTAGATCTAGATCGTCTAAGTTTAGATCTTCATCCAACTCTGTCTCTTCATCATCAGAGTCTAGTGTGATCTCATCCATATCATCTAAATCTGTTACATCGTCTTCGCTTGACTGTTCCTCATTGAGCTCTTCATCATCTAGTTTTTCCTCTTCAGAATCTTTCTCTTGAGACTCTTGCTTTGTAGGTTCTGGTTCAGAAGTATTGCTTTTTATATCTTTTGATATACTTGAAAATGTCTCTACTAAATCTGTTGGTAAAAAAGGCTTTCTTATTACATCTGTAAAATCACCTGTATCTTCTGTGTCTTTTGAACATATAAACATAGATTTTTCATAAGAGATTTTAGACTTTAGTTCATCTAACAACCCCTCGCTATAAGCAGTATCATCAACTACTACTAAGTCATAAGATGGTGATGTAACCTCATCTATGCTTGTCACTACATCTAATTCATCCGAAGTTTTCTGAGCACTAAGTGTTACCAATTTATTTACAACTGGATTTTCATTTAAGAGTAATATTTTCAAGACTTTTTCCTTTAGAGTTATTGTATCAAAAAAAAACTAAAAAAACATTTCCAGATAGTTAAATGCTTCAATCATATGGTTTTTAAACACCAGCATTGTAGATGAAAGTATAGCAATAAGTACAATAAAAGCAAAAGCTATTTTGATCGGAAAACCAATAACAAGCAAGTTAAACTGAGGCATAGTTTTCATAAGCATACCAAATATAACATCTTGTAAAAAAGTTAAAGCGATGATTGGAAAAGCTATTAAAAAACCAACTAAAAACATTTTTGATGAAGCTTCTATGGTGTATCTAAAAAGATTTTCTTCCATTAAAAAACCACCAAGAGGCACTTGTGAGAGTGAACTGTTTATAAAAAGAAGTAGCCAGTGGTGCATGTCTATAGTCAACAGAATCATAAGTGCTAAGAGTGACAAAAACTGCGATATAATCGGCATAGATACACCAGTTTGTGGATCTATTGCACTTGCCATTGAAAAACCCATCATAAAAGAGATCTGACCACCTGCAAATGTGATCACATTATATGCTATTTGTAGCACTACACCGATTGCTAATCCAAAAAGTATCTCACTCAAAATTGCTACAATCACACTCATTATATTTAAAGGTATGTCTAAAGGTGGCATAGATGAGTAAAAAACAATGGTAAAAACAAACGCCATTGAAGCTTTTACAGTTGGTGGGATATTTTGGTGTGAAAAGATCGGAGTTGCCATAAACATAGCAGCAAAACGAAAAAATAAAAGTATGAACCCAATCACATAATCTTGAGTAAAAACTTCAGCCCATTGCATTACTTAACTCTTATTAGCTCTTTGTTTTCTAGTCTGTAGACTATGTCGCACTCCATTGCAAACTCTTCGTTGTGTGTTACAAGGACCATTGCTGCATCTTGAGTTTTAACATAATCAAAAAATATACCTTTAACCCCATCTGCAGTTACATTATCTAAGTTTCCAGTTGGCTCATCTACAAAGAGAATCTTAGGTTTTTTTGTTAAAACTCTTGCTATAGATATACGCTGTTGTTGTCCACCTGAGAGCTCTGTAACTTTTTGTTTAAGTGTATTTTTAACGCCAAGACGTTTTAAAAGCTCTTCGTCTATCTCTTGTGAAGAGAGTATCGCAGAGATCTCAAGGTTTTCCTCAACTGAAAAGCCACGAAAGAGGTAGTGTTGTTGAAAAACAAGCCCTAGTTTATCTCTTTTAATCGATTCTAGCTCTTTTGAACTCATAGTCTCAACATTTTTTCCAAATAGATATACTTCACCCACATCTGGCTTTAGTAAAGTTGATAGTATATTTAAAAGGGTTGATTTTCCACTTCCACTAAGACCTATGATCGAGAGAGTTTGCTTAGCATCAAGCTGCAGTGAAATATCTGAGAAAAGTTGTGTATCAAAGGAGTGTGATAGATTATTTGCTTTTAGTAAATTCATAGATGAATTATAGCAGATTTTGCCATTGATTCTAACGAAAGGAATATCTTCTTTAGAAGATGTTCACTGCAGTTAAAAAAGAATCGATGGCATTGACCATAAGCGTATGGAGCATTTTTCTAAATGCTCACAGAAGCTTACCAATAGAGCCAATGGTAGTTCCATATCTTTTGATATGGAACATATTTATAAGTAGATATAACCTAAAAAGGACTAACCTACCTGCGAAGCAACTTCTGCTGCGAAGTCATCTTCAGCTTTTTCAATACCTTCACCAACCTCAAGACGGATAAAATCAACGATCTCAGCAGTTCCGCCAAGCTCTTTAGCGTGCGCCTCAACAGCCTCTGCAACAGTTTTCTTATCGTCTAGTACGTAAGTTTGGTCAAGTAAAGCTTGCTCTTTATCTAAAGTAGTGTTATCATCGATAAAACGAGCAAGTGATCCAGGGATGATCTTGTCCCAGATCTTCTCTGGTTTGCCCTGTTCTTTTAAAGTAGCTTTTATATCTTCTTCAGCTTGCTTCATAACCTCATCAGTTAATTGCATCATTGAAACATAGCTTGGAACATTTTTAAGAGGCTTACCTAAACGTGAAAGCTCTTCATTTTCTTTTTTTATAGCTTCTATTCTACCTTTTGTTTCAGCTTCAACAAATGCAGGATCAAAATCTTTATATGAAAGAGTTTGAGGTTTCATTGCAGATGCATGCATTGCAACTTGTTTTAAAACATCTCTCATCCCCTCAGCTGTTTTAGCACTATCGCACTTAGCTTTTACGATCACAGCAATACGGTTGTTTGAGTGAACATAACCGTTCATTGCAACAGTTTCATCTTCAGCATCTAAGTTACCAAAACGGCGAAGTTCAATCTTCTCACCGATCTTAGCAGCTTGTTCTGTAAAGTATTTACCAAACTCTGTAGACATTACTGAATCAACATCAGTATGGTTATTTGTGTAGATCTCTTCAGTAGTTTTAAGAACTAAGTTTTGAAAACTTTCATTCTTTGCAACAAAGTCTGTCTCAGAGTTAATCTCAACAACAGTAGCTTTTGAAAAATCATCAGCTATTTTAAGACCAACAAGACCTTCAGCTGCAACACGTTCACTAGCTTTTTTAGCAGCTTTAGCGATACCACGCTCTTTTAGCCACTCAGTTGCTTTAGCCATATCTCCATCATTTTCAACTAACGCTTTTTTACAATCCATCATCGGCGCATCTGTAGCCGTACGTAATTCTTTAACTTGTGCTGCTGTAACTGCCATAATTATGCTTCCTCTGTAGTTTTTTCT
>JBEPWC010000169.1:0-5039 GCA_041642615.1 Sulfurimonas sp.
CAAAGATTTAAAACCTTCATCCATTTCCTCTTTTGTTATTGTAAGTGGTGGTAAAAATCTTAAAGTATTTCTTCCAGCTTTTAAAACCATAACACCATTATCTCTAGCATTGTCGATGATCTTAGTTAGAGTCTGGGCATCTTTAACGCGTAGCCCACACATCATACCTACTCCAACTTTTTGAATAAAAAGGTTTAGATATTTTTTGTATAGCTTCTCAATACCTTGGTTAAAAAAAAGTGAGTTAATCTCAAGATTTCCACTTTTTTTATACTCATCTAAAATATCCATAACACTACATACTGCACTAGAGCTTAGGTAGTTTCCACCAAAAGTTGAACCATGATCACCAGCACTTAAGA
Organism: Sulfurimonas sp.; assembly: GCA_041642615.1. GTDB lineage: Bacteria > Campylobacterota > Campylobacteria > Campylobacterales > Sulfurimonadaceae > Sulfurimonas. The sequence goes on from JBEPWC010000169.1 coordinate 363, forward strand.
CACCCTTTAAAGAGGTCATAACAACACCAACTGGCACACCCCCACCTAAACCTTTGGCTAAAGTGATTATATCTGGCTTTATCTCATAAACCTGTGAAGCTAAAAACTCACCAGTTCTATACACACCAGTTTGTACCTCATCTACGATTAGTAAAACATTTTTCTCTTTTAAAAACTTTGCAAGTACTTGAACATCTTGTTTGTCTAGTGGCTCAACACCACCCTCACCTTGGACAAGTTCGATCATAACTGCACATGTATGATCATCAATTAAGCTCTCTATATGTTTTATGTCATCTGCATATACAAAACCATCTGGATATGGTCCAAAGTAGTTATGCATAGACTCTTGGCCCGTAGCTTTTACAGTAGTGATTGTACGACCATGAAAAGATTGTTGAAGTGTTATAACTTTGTACTTTATGTCTTCTTTTTTAGGGTTTCCATCGATCCCGCCCCATTTTCTAGCTATTTTTATGGCACCCTCATTTGCCTCAGCACCACTATTTCCAAAAAAACACTGCATGTCGTATCCTGAAGCTTCAACTATTTTTTGTGCAGCTTGTGCTTGTGGAGCTATGTTGTAAAGGTTTGAAATGTGGGTTATATTTGAGATCTGTGTACTTATAGCTTCATTTAACCTTTTGTTAGCATGACCGACACTACACACACCTATTCCAGATGTAAAGTCTATATATTTTTTGCCATTTGAGTCCGTTAGTGTTGCATTTTTACCACTTACAAACTCTACATCAGCACGAGCATATGTTGGTAGTACGTATTTTTTATCTAATTCTTGAGTGTTCATTTTATACCTAATAATTTTTAATTTTAGATCTGATTATATCTAAAATAATCAAATAGCTTTTAGCCACACCATCTCTTCTTGGTATATAGCACTTTTGCCCTCATAACTATGTAAAGATGTTGTTAAGTTGTTAACACCTCTTGTCCCACTGTAGATCACAACACAATCATCCCTTAGACCATCATCTAGTTTTACTTTTAACTCAACACTGCCAATAGAAGATTCTACTATGATATTATCATTATTGTTAAATCCATGAGAACTACTTATATAAACAAATCTATCCCTATTAAACTGTGAGTTTAAGCTTTTTGCACCCTTTGGAGTGATCAGATATAGTTTATCTTTATCCGCTTCAAAACTCTCATATTCATCTAAAAATAAAAACTCACCATCATCTGTATCAAAACCGTGTTTGTATGGGATCTCATCCCTGTTTTTTACAACAAGTTCACCATCTGAATTTTGCTCACTAAAACTTTTAAAGTGCTCTATATATTCAGACTCATTTTTTATCTCAATATCAAACTCTTCACATAAATATTTGCTTAATTCATACTCACTTACACCTATTTTGCTCTCTCTTTGCATATTCATCAGCAGCATCGAGTTATGTGAGTAGGATGTCCTTATGTCATTTTTAGACAGAAAGTCTTTTGCTGGGATCACTAATGAAGCTGCTTCACTTGTTTCATTTTCGCATAACCCGAAATATATAAGGTTTTCAACCTTTGAGATCTCATCTTTAACTCTATTTGTATTTGGCATTTGAGATAGTGGATTTGCACCTTGAATAAATACTGTTTTAAAATTCAAAAAATTTGTATCAACCTTTGATACTCTTTTTGCCTTTGTATAAAAAGGTGACTCAATACCATCACGAGAATTTCCAACATAAGCTACACCGCACCCCACTTTTGCAAACAGACCTAGGTTAGATGCAAAAGCATCAATTGAGCGCATCACATCAGCTCCATCTCTATATTTTTGAATACCAACTCCACAAACTATAGCTACTTTTTTACCCTTTAGAGTAGCTAATATATCGCCAATCACTCCTAATGTTATTCCGATCTTATCCATTGAAGCTTTTATTCTAAGGCTTTGAGTTAACTCATAGAATTCCTCATACCCACTTGCATACTCTTCTAAAAAATCATAATCTAAAGACTGCTCTATATGTAAAAAACGGCTAAGTAACATGGCAAGTTCAAGATCACCACGCGGCTTGATCTGAACAAACAGGTGAGCATCTTTTGCTACTTTTGTTTTTACCGGGTCTATTACGATCACTTTTTTGCCTTTTAAAAGTGGTAAAAGATGAGATGATGTTGTGTGTGGATTTCTACCCCAAAGTATTACCACATCGGACTTTGATATTTGTGAGAGTGGCATATTTTTGTTTGATCCACGACCCTCTATGATCCCAGCTGCACCAGCTCCATCACATAAACTCCCATCTGTCAATGTAGCACCATACGAAGCAAAAAAGTGATCACTCACTTCTTGCATAAGTCCGAAGTTACCAGAACCTCTGTAGTGTAGTATTTGACTTGCTTTAGATGAAGATATGATCTCTTTTAATTTTAAAAAAGCCTCATCCATACTGATCTCTTCACCCAAATATCTAGGTTTTTCAATACGCTCAAATCTATCATAATGGTTGAGATGTGGGCACAAAAAACCTTGCGTATGCCCCGAAGTTTGAGCTTTTATTTTACCATTTTCATAAACTACTTCGCAAGCATCATAACAATCAAGTGGGCAAGCTGTTTTACTCATCCCTTAGCTCCACTTTTACCAGTTGTGAAAATACTTTAGGTGTATCTATTATGATCTGAGCCATATACCTAGATATATTAGTTGAATCAGCAATATTTACAACCCTAGATATCTTGTAATTGGTTTTTTTATCATCTAAATATATCACTTTTTTCTTAGCATCAAGGAGATCATCTCTGTCTAAGTAGACAGTTAGTTTTGCCTCAGACACATCAGCAACTTTTGCCAAAGGCGTAGATGAATTTACTACTTGACCTGGTTTAACACTCAACTCATAGAGTACAAAACCTTCAGCTTTTAGGTTTTTATCCTCTATACTACGTTTTAAAACTGTTTTTCTTAGTTTAAGATCAGTTATTTGGACTCTTAGGTTTTGGATCTCTTTTTTTGTATTAAGAAGTTGATTTTCACTGTTTATTAGATCATGAAACTCTCTATCTTTTTCAACTTTAGACTTTGTTTTTAAGACTTTTACGCTCTCATAATTTTCTCTTTTTTTAACCAAAGAGTTTTCTAAGTTTTGGAGTATCTTCTCATTTGCTTTGATTGTATTTTTTAGATACTTTAGTTTATCGTCTATATATTTTAACTCCTCTTCATCAACATGAGAGTCTATTTTTATATATGGCTTCTCAGAGAGCTTTTTACCTAAGTTTTTTTCATCTGCTGATACAACAAGTCCCGATACACTTGAACTAATATCTCTAATCTCAACTGGCTCAACTTTTGCATAGTACTCACCTGCTAAAATCATACTTAGTGGTAAAAATAATAAGACTAATAACTTCATCTAAAACCTTGTCACATCAAATTTGTTAAAGGCATTTTACCATTTCAATATTAATAAAGTTGGTATATTCATGTTATTTTCATATATTTTTTGCTATTATTGAGACACAATTATATTAAGGGATTTTAATGTCTGTATTAGATAATGTAGATGCTGCCACTAACCTTGCAAAAAACAATGAGCTTCAACTTTTAGTTTTTAGAGTAAGTGAGAGTGAAGAATCAGCATATTATGCTATAAACGTTTTTAAAACTCGTGAGGTTGTTGAGTCAAAAAACCATTTTTTAACTCAAATACCATCTTCACATCCACTCTTAGAAGGTACCATAACACTTCGTGGTATGCAGATTCCAATCTTGAATTTACCAACATGGTTAAATGTTGACCTAACCAAAGAGGAAGTTAAAAAATCAAATATATTAATATGTGACTTTAACGGTGTGATCCTAGGGCTTAGGATCATGTCAGCGTATAGAGTTTTAAAGAAAAACTGGAGTGAGATGCATGCCCCTGATAGTTACCGTCAAAAAGATGGCGTAGTTATGAACCACACTAGACTAGAAGATGGCTCGCTTTGTCTGATCCTAGACTACGAAAAACTTCTTGCAGATGTCATTCCACACGCTATGGTTGATACCATTGCTGAAGCCTCACATATACATGAGATAGAGATACCAACAAAACTAAAAAATGGAACTGTGCTAGTAGCCGAGGATTCAAAAACAGCTCACAAACACATAATCCAGATCTTGTAAAAATCAGGTTTAGATATGAAACTTTTTGAAAATGGTAAACTTTTAATAGACTACATAAATTCTATCCCAGATCCATCTGTAATACCAGCTGTTATAACTGATATTGAGATGCCAGAGATGAGTGGATTTACAGTGATCCAAGAGATCAGAAAAAACCCTATGACAAAACGACTCCCAATAATAGTCAACTCATCTATGACTGGTGAGAACAACAAAAGAGAAGCTGAGTCACTAGGTGCAAACGGTTTTATTGACAAAACAAAAAGTAGAAATGTGATTCCTCTTATAGTTGAGGCCATGAATAACGCATAATAAAAAACCTTCTTCATTTTTAAGTAGTGCTTTTTAGCATTACTTTATATTCTCTAGATAAAAAAATATTTTATACATTTAAAACAGTTATACTATTGCCGAGTACCATTCTCTAAATCAAAACTCCCGCGAACATTTTGTTATTAAAAGTACCATTGACATATATTTAACTACAGTGAACATCTTCTAAAGAAGATATTCCTTCCGTTAAAGTCAATGGCATCCATACG
>JBEPWC010000170.1:0-5033 GCA_041642615.1 Sulfurimonas sp.
AGGTCTTGATATTATCAAGACCTTGCATTTCTAAAGAAGATGTATCTTGAACTAATGACACAATATATAAAGCTCTTTCTTTAGCTCTTTTATCTCTTAATGTATTTATATCTATTACTTCATTTCCTGCAAAATCAAGTCCTAATACATTAGTTATTTTTTCAACCGTGCTGAGCTTTACATCATCCCCTGCAAAAAACCTCATAATAGTTTTATAACCAACATTTGATAGTTTAGATAAACTTTCAACAGTAATACCAATATGCTGTCTTCTATCTTTTACTTTTTCAAGTAATTGCAATCTAGTCATAATCAAACCTTTAGATAATAAAATTAAGTACCTATGACATATATCATATATTCACATTATGTCATAAATGACATAAAAAGCAAATTATTTTTTAATTTTAATTATCTCAATACGAATTTACAAGTATCTCAATACAGATTTCTCAGACATATATTCCGAAATTTATATACATATTTTCCGAAATTTACATGAGTCTTTTTATCGACTCATATCTAGTTCATCATTAAAAAATCTAGCTTTTTCTTCAAAACTAAGCCAAGCTAGGAATTTTTTTAAATCACTGTGAGTTGGTATGTTTAACTCGATTCATTGTTCATCAAGTTCAGCTCTAAGCTCTTCAATTTCATCATAATGTATTTGTATATTTTATGTAATATGAATAATTATGTTAAAATTCCATAAATGATAGAAAACATGAGGCGGACTTAATAGTGAAAATAGGCGGACTTTTTGCGGACTTAGGTATTTTTTCTGTGTTTAAAGAAACGATTAAATGCCCTATTTTAGGTAGGTACAGAGAGTTTTTAAGTGCTTCCTATACTGAGTTTGTGATCCAGTAATGATAGGGATAGATCTTATTAAAACCTCCCGTATGAAGCGTTTAATGGAGCGTTTTGAGGGTAAAGCCCTCAAGAGGTTTTTGAATCAAGACGAGATAAAACTTGTCAAAAACTACAAAACAGCAGCGGGTTTTTGGGCTGCAAAAGAAGCTACGTCAAAAGCCATAGGCACTGGGATAGGAAGTGAGTGTTCATTTAGTGATATAACTATATCTAAGACACCAAAAGGTGCCCCTGTTATATCTTTATCTAAAAAAATCATAGATAGTTTTAACATAAGTGACACAAGTGTATCTATAACTCACGATGGTGACTATGCAATAGCTGTCGTAGCTATAGAAAAATCATCCACCGCCAACAAAATCTAAAAGCTCTAGCTTATCGCCATCTTTTGGTTTAAACTCAGACCATCTGTCTTGTTTTACGATCTCCATGTTTACAGCTGCTGCCATTACTTTACCATCTAGCTTTAGTTTGTTTAGTATATCTTGTAGTGAGTTTATCTCTTTAAACTCTTTTATTTCACCATTTACTATGAGTTTCATGTTGTTTCTTTGTTTGGATTTTTAGAAATTTTATCTAAAGATTATTAAAAAATATTTATGTTTTTTTGAGTAGTGAGTTTTTAAATTTTAAAACTCACCCTCCACTGTAGTCAAGCCAAGAGCATCCCAGTCAAGCATACCACCACGGTAGTAGTAGATTTTTTCTACTGGAAAACCCTGCTTAATCATAACTTTCATAGCAATTGGAGATTGTGGACACACTGGTCCATTACAAAAACCATACACTTTTTTGGCATCTGAACAATCCCACTTGCCATCCTGTTCACTACAACCTAGCTCATCAAGTCTTGAGTCTATCTCACCATATGGGATATTTACAGCTGTTGGGATCGTTTCTTTTAGATAGTCACCTACTACACGCATATCTACAACTAAAGAGTCTTTATCGTTAAGTGCGTGAAGCATCTCTTCTTCTGTAACAGGTGTAATCCCTTTTACTGGTACAAATGGTTGAAACCAACCTTTGTTTTTTGCACAAGATGTCATTGTACGTTTGATCTCAATAGCATCATCACCACTACCTATTACAAACTTTTTTTCATCCTTGGTAAAAAGTCCTAAATACTCAACATCTTTAGACTCAGAACTAGCATAAACTGTTGTTGATAAAAATATAAATAAGACTGATAAGACAGCACTTTTAATAGTTTTCAAATCCGCTCCTTTTACTACATAGATCTTCTAAAAGTTTAGTTTGTTTTTTTGTCTCTTCTAAACGCTTTCGGTTTACTATAAAAGCATCAAGAGCCAAGATCATAAACAGAGACATAAATACAAAAAATATAGTAAAGAAAACTGCTGTAAAAAAGCCTAAAAATAGAAGTGACTTAAAAGTGATAAGAGCGCCAAAAAAGACTATCGCCCATGACGCTCCAAGCAAAAAACTCACAATTCTATGAAATGTAGTTTCTCGCATAATCTTAAAGGGAGTGTTAGTGATCTTCCATCACTACTGCACCAGTTAGGTACACGTAAGTTAACATCATAAAAATAAAAGCTTGTAAAAATGCCATAAAAGTTAAAAGTGCAAATGGGATCAGTGGTAGTACCCAAGGTGCTAGCATTAAGATTACCATTAAGAACATATCATCACCTTTTACATTTCCAAATAAACGAAAAGACAAAGAGATAAGTCTTGAGAAGTGAGACACGATCTCAATTGGGAACATTAACCAATACAACCACCAAACTGGACCTAAAAAGTGTTTAAAATACTTAATAACACCATTACGACGGATACCCTCAAAGTTATAGTAAACAAAAACTACTAATGCAAGAGTTAATGCAAACTCTAAAAATGCAGTTGGAGCTTCAAACCCTGGAACTATACCTATCAAGTTAGCTATAGCAACAAATAAACCAATAGTAGCCACAAGTGGAAAATAGCGACGTGCATCATTTTTACCCATTGTGTCGATGCCCATCTTTAGTACACCAGATAGATAAGCTTCCATAACATTTTGAGTCCCTGATGGAACTAACTTTAGATTACTCATAGCCATTTTAGCTAAGATTATTGCTATACCAGCTGCTAAAAGCATATGTGTAGTATAGATAAACTCTTTAGAGTGTGAAATAAGTCCGAAAAAAGTAAACAACTCACCCATTAAAATAAACTCCCTGTTTAAAAATTATCGCAATTATAATCAACATTGTATTAATTTATTATTAGATTTTATCTAAACTTTGGCTATTTGGTGCCTTAATTTTATACAACACTGCATACAGCAGTGGTACATACACAAGATTTAGAACTGTTGCCCAAGCTATTCCAAACCCAAGAGATACCGCCATTGGTTGAAGAACCATAGCTTGACCAGATGCAAAAAAGATAAGGGTAGATAGCCCTAGAACAGTTGTAATCGATGTTAAAAGTATTGGTCTTAGCCTTGTAAGTGCTCTTTTTATTAACTCTTCTGTATCTTTTGCATTTTTTATAAAGTTTACCATGATCAGCCCATCATTTACAACAACCCCCATCAGTCCTACAATCCCTATTGTTCCCGGCATAGTTAAGTTTAGTCCCATGATCATATGACCTAAAAAAACACCAAGAAGTACAAGTGGAATCGTACTAAGTACTATAAGAGATTTTTTAATCGAATCAAATAACCATACCAACGTTATAAAGATTAAAAATATAGCTATTACAGCAGACTGCATCATCTCTTTTTTATTTTTTGCGTTTTCTTTCTCTTCACCTTTTATCTCTACTTTAAAACCATCCTCTTCTAACTTTTTAAACGCACCTTGAAGTCTTGCTATAACCTCTGATGATGTAATCACCTCTTTGTCTATAGAAGCAAAAACACTTCTTATCCGTACACCATCCTCTTTGTTTATAGCAACATATCCTTGTTGGTAAACATAATCAGCTATATCTTTAAGGGCTACAAACTTATCTGTATTTGGTACTTGCAGTTGTACTGTGTCAATAGATGAGATTAACTCACTCATACTACTCTCTATTCTTATTCGTAAAAGTCCTGTCTCATCAAACATTTTTCCATACTCACCCTTTAGGTAATAAGCACGAAGCTCATTAGAGATAGACTGCTCATTAAACCCTAGTTCTTGACCATACCTGTTAACCCTAAGTTTTAACTCCATCTCACCTATATCTGCATCGTTTGATGTATTTGAAATTCCCTCTATTTTGTTTACTTCATTTTCTAAGTAGTGGAGTGCTTTTACAATCTCTTTATTTGATTTTGAGCTTAAACTAACTTCAAAGTCATGCTTAACCACACCAGGTCCTGGAACCTTTACAACTAGCTCTTCATACAAAAGTCCATTTTTAGTCTTTTTCTCTTCAAATGGCTCCAATTCAAGCTTGAGATCATCGGCAATATCTTTTGCATACCTTTTTCTGATCAGAGCATCTTCATCATACTCAATAGATAGATATGGACTAATGTATTTATCAAAAACATTTTCAGGTGATTTTTCGTGTAGATCAATAAAAATATGGAACATATTTTCACCAACTATAGCTTTGTTTTTTGCATCTAGCTTAAAGCCAATTACACTTGTAACAGAAGCCATCTCATCTTTTGAGAGTGAACTCATCACTTTTTCTTCTAACCTAGTTACTACTTTTTCTGTATCTTTAAGTTCATTATTTACATTTAACTTTCCATACACATATATCTGTGTGTTATCAAAATCTGGAAATAGTTGAAATTTAGAGTTTTTGATCAATACAAACGTGACTGACAATATAGAGATAACTATAATAACCAAAGATATTATCTTTCTTTTAAATAAAAAATGTAGTATATTATTGTGCCAGGAGTATAGTTTGTCCCAAAGAGTTTTTGTGTAGTCGGTTGTTTTTTTAATGCGTAAAAAATCGTGTGCATGAAGTGGCAAAAAGTAAAAAGCTTCAACTAAAGATGAAAGTAGAAGAACTGTGATCATGATCGGGATTATCTTGATAAAAAGTCCCATATCTCCACTTAAAAGTAGCAGTGGTAAAAATGCAAAAACTGTAGTAAGTGTAGCTGCTAAAACTGCTGGAAACATCTCTACAGCCCCTGTGATCACAGCCTCACGCCGCTCCATCCCCTCCTCTAAGTGCCTGTAGATATTTTCAGC
>JBEPWC010000171.1:0-5009 GCA_041642615.1 Sulfurimonas sp.
GATCTGGTTACGCTCTATGGTGTCTATATCTGAGTGCATATACTGCACCTTGATCCCAAGATCTGCTAAGTATTTCGTCAAAGCTTCAGCCATTTTTTTTGTTAAAACTGTGATTAGTACACGCTCATTTTTAGCTGTTACTTTTTTGATCTCATCGTGAATGTCTTCAACTTGGTTATCTGAGCTTTTAACCTCGATCACAGGATCAAGTAAGCCGGTAGGGCGTATGATCTGTTCAGCCTTAACACTTGAGAGTTCTAACTCTTGCTGGGCTGGTGTAGCTGAGACAAAAAGATAGTGTGGAGCTTTGTTAATGTACTCATCTATCTTTAAAGGTCGGTTGTCAAGTGCACTTGGCAGACGAAACCCATAATCAACCAAAACCTCTTTTCTAGCACGATCTCCCGCATACATGCCACGATACTGCGGAAGTGATACATGTGATTCATCTACGATCACAAGATAGTCTTTGTGGTGAAGCTCAAAATAATCTAGTAGTGTGTAAGGTGCTTCACCCGGTTTTTTGTTTGTAAGAAGTCGTGAGTAGTTCTCAACCCCTTTACAGCTCCCTGTAGTCTCTAACATCTCAAGATCAAACTCTACACGCTGTTTTAGGCGTTGGTACTCTACAAGTTTATTCTCTTTTTGAAAGTAAGCTAGTCTCTCATCTAACTCTTCCTCTATACGTTTTACAGCTACTGCCATCTTTTCAGCCCTAACGCTAAACTGACTAGTAGCATAGATCGTAAAGCTTTTGTGATCTTCTAGCTTTTTGTTGTCAATCACATCGATCGTATATATGGCTTCGATCTCATCTCCAAAAAACTCTATACGCAAGGCTTCTTGTTCAAAGTAGGGCGGGTATACATCTATACTTTCGCCATTTACCCTTATATGTCCGCTGTCAAAGTAGCCATCATTTCTTGTATAACCCATCTCCACTAAACGAAGTAGAAGTTTTTTTTGTTCGATCTCATCTCCAACCTCTAAAGCCTGAACCATATTTTCATACTCTTCAGGATCACCCAAACCGTAGTTTGCTGAAACTGAAGCTATTACGATCACATCATCATATGAAAGTAGGTTTGCAGTAGATGAGAGCCTCATACGCTCTAGCTCATCATTTATAGCACTGTCTTTTTCTATAAAAAGATCTTGTCTTGGTATGTAAGCCTCTGGTTGGTAGTAGTCGTAGTAAGAGACGAAATACTCAACATGGTTATGTGGAAAAAATTGACGAAACTCTGAGTATAGTTGAGCGGCAAGAGTTTTGTTGTGTGTCATTATGATCGTTGGGCGTCCAACTTTTTCGATCACACGTGCCATTGTATGTGTCTTACCACTTCCAGTTACACCCTCTAGGGTTTGGTAGCGATTTCCTTTAAGGATAGACTCACTTAAAACTTCGATCGCTTTTGGCTGATCTCCGGCTGGTTGATAAGGTGATTCTACTTTAAATGTTGCTTGTTTTTTCATTGTGGGATTATAGCTAAATGAGAATAACAGAGATTTACTTGTGTTTTGGAATTTATTCAGCTATACTGTTGCCAATGAAAGATGATTCGAGTTACATCTTTAGACTGCTTTATATTGACGACTTCTAGTTTCCAGTAAAATTCACCTAAGAGTAAACTTCATATTAGATTTTCAACCACCAATTACGGTGAAAAAAAACAAAAGGATTCTCATGGCAGAATTAGTAAACGGAACAGTAAAATGGTTCAATAGCGACAAAGGTTTCGGTTTTATCGAACAAGAGCAAGGCGGAAAAGATGTATTTGTACATTATCGTCAAATCAACAGCAATGGTTATGATCGTGTATCACTAAACGATGGTCAAAAGGTAACTTTTGAGATCGGTCAAGGCGAAAAAGGCCCACAAGCTGAAAACGTAACAGGTTTATAAAACCTTCTCAAGTAGCACTCGCTACTTGAATCTATTTATCTTCCAATAGCCAACATATATAAAATATTATTTTTAGTATTTAAAAACTCTTTAGTTTCATCGTCATAATAAGCTCCGATCCCACTACACCCAATACCGATAAGTTCAGATCTAATATAGATAATATGAGCTATAAAACCACTTAAAATATTTACTTTTTGATATTTTTCAACTTCATTTGACGTAAAGTAAAAAGTCACAGCACTTTGTGAACCAAGTTTTTGTTCAAGTGCCAAGTAGCCAGACTTTTGACTAAAATCTCCATCTTTGATAAGTAGACCGTTTTTATAAAGTCCTTGTTTTTTATCTGTTACATTGTTTATAGTGTAAAAAACATCTATATTATGTTTATTTGCAAAACTAAACAGATCTTTTAAAATAAAGTCAAACTCATCACTTTTTATACTCTCACATCTAAATGCTCTAATAGATCTTCTGTTTATTATCGCTTTTTTTAGCTGATCGTATGGGATATTTTGAAAAAACTGTGGAGCTGATTCATCCTCTTGCTCATATATAGCACTATCTTTATACGCTTTTTGTATAAACTCATTTGTTTCTAGGTAGTCACAACCACTTACATATGGAAGATCTTGTCTTAGTTTAGACACCTCTTTTTGTCCACTTTGTGAGCTTTTTATAGCAGATGTAAACATCTCATCATCTCTAAAACCAAATGTAGAGTTTAAAGAGAGTTTATCAAAGTCAAAAACTATTTTTTGATCTCTTTTCATTAAGCTAAGTGTAGTGTACATAGCACCAAGTTGGTGTCCTGAATCAAGAAAAATATATCTTATGCTTCTGTCTCTATACTTCCAAGAGCTTCTAAAATATACAGTAGAGATCAAAAAGATGATTCCTTTTTGCTCAGTCTGGTCTTTAAAGTAGTGCTCAACCCCATCTTTTTCGATCTCCTGAAGAAGTGTTAAACTAGAACTATGAGGTTCATAATGATAGATCCCATTTAGTAAACCACTTACACCCCTGATCTGTAGATATATTTCACAAGGGTAAAGTCCGCCAGCACTTGGCACACTCCTTAGATAGTATGTACCATTTGGATATTTTTTTTCAAAAGTAATTCCACCGATAAGGTTCAAGTCTTTTAACTCTTCATAATCATCTATTTTAAAGCGTTGGTTAAAATGTGGGTATAGCTTATAGTTTTGTGGTTGTGATTGCCAGTCCAAAAATGTAGCATTTTTCCTTACACTTAGGTATGAGTGTTTAGTTTGCTGATGAAATATTGGCATATTTACTATCTTAACAGCTTATAGATTTTTGGTGAAGCACTTAGATCAACAGCTGTAAAGTCATCTAAGTTTTTTAAAGACTTATCGGCACCAAACTCAATTAGAAGTTTAACCATATCAGCTTTACCAGCACTTGCACTATACATGAGTGCTGTAACACCATTGTCGTTTTTATTGTCTAGTTTTATCCCTGCTTTTACTAAAAGCTCTACACATTTGTAATCTTTAACAAAACAATCATTCCATAATGCAGTATTTCCATCTACATTTTTTACTTCTAGATCAGCTCCAGCTTTTATAAGCTCATCAGCAATATTGCTTTTTGCTTCCCTTACAGCTTTCATAAGTGCAGTATTTCCATATTTTCCAGATCTGTTTATATTTTTTGGGTCATATTCGTTCTCTTTCATCCACGCTAGAGTTTGTTCACTAAACATTTAGTTTCCTTATTGAGTGTTTTATTATTTGTATACATCTTGCATACCAATAGTTGATTATTTATGATAATAAAAATAAGGTATAATAGCAAGCTTAAGAGCATAAATAGGGGCAATATGAAACTAAATGATGATTTAAAAACTAGACTCAATGCTGAGATAGTAAGGGCTAACTACACTTATGAGCGTTACAATGCGGTATCTACTTTTGCACTTTTATATCATGAAAAAGAGGTCACTTTAGAAGAACTTGGAGGGATGATCAGGATAAGTGATAGACTCGTCACAGTTAGCGATAATTTGCATTTTATAATATATAATTTCACTACATCAGATGATGCTTACCAAGCTTCAAGAAATTTAATAAGTAAGTTAGATAAACATTTTAATAATACAGCTTCATGTATAGCTATAGACACACCATCAAAAACAGATAGCATACATATGGTGATGAACAAGCTACATCAGATCTTAGAAGAGACGAAAAAAAGTTCAGTCTCTAGGATAGAATATGAGGATATTTTAGACAATACTTTATAATATGTTAGAAAAGTGTGTTAAAATTTTATTTACTTAAATAAATACAGAAATTATGGAAACTTATGGAAAATCAAACAAATTTAGAAAAACTAAACATAAAAGTCTCAGATATTCTCCAAAGATACAGCTCTTTAAAACAAGAAAATGAAAACTTGCAAAAAGAGTTGGTTTCTTTGAAAGCAGAAAAAGAGATCAAAGATCAAGAGATCGAAAAACTTGTTGAAGACAACACACTAAAAGATATGGAGATTGAAGAGATAGCAAATAAAATCGAGAGTATTTTAGGTTAATTATGAGTCAAAAAATTGGTTTATATGTTAGTGGGCGTAGGTTTGATGTAGATGTAGAGGATGAGTTTGCATCTTACTTAGAAGAGCGTATTGCAAAAGATTTTAACAAAGATGGCAACAACGATGTAAAATCCTTAGTCCAAGCATATGTAAGAAAAAACTACGAACTCTTTCTTCAAGATAAGCAGATGCAAAAGATCCTTAAAGAGTGTGATGATTTATCTTAGTATAAGTTATAAATGATATAATTTCGCCCTACAAAACGAAGAAGCAATTCTTTAAACATATGAATGCGTCCATAGCTCAGCTGGATAGAGCACTGGTTTGCGGTACCAGCGGTCGGGAGTTCGAATCTCTCTGGGCGTACCATTCAAAAACACCATAACTACGAACTTTCAAAGAACTTTTAAAAATAAAAATAAGTTATTAAATAAATGGGCACCTCTAATAACCCTATAAAAATCTCAGAGTTAAAAAGAGAGATAAGATTGTGCAAAACTTTTTTTGAGTCTTAGCCGTAGCTAAGGCGATGAAAAATTTTGTG
>JBEPWC010000172.1:0-4984 GCA_041642615.1 Sulfurimonas sp.
ATCAGATATAGTAAAAGATTTTTTTCTTTAGTTTTACTAAAAAGTATTTTTGTTTTTGCCCTATCCAAGGTTTCATCTTTTTAGCAATTTTGTCTGGAAACTCATAAGATAACCACTCAGGATACTCCGCTATGATCTTTACATCGTCAGTGCCAATCTCCTCTTCGAGTTCACGAAAAAGAGCCTCTTTTACATCCTCACCCTTATCGATCCCACCTTGTGGAAACTGCCAAATATCTCTTAGATCGTTTCTTTGTGCTATAAAGATCTCTTTTTTATCAGGATAGTTGTTTGAAACAACAATCATTGCTACATTTGGGCGGTACAAATCTTTTTTACTCATAGTATATGCACTTTATTTTTTTTGCGATTATACAAAAAAAGCAATTAAATCTAAATTATAAAATCTTTTACTATATCTGATCACACAAAAGACCTAGATCTTCTGGGCTTTTAGGCTCAGAATAGAAGTAGCCTTGTGAAAAATCTATCCCCAGCTCCTCAACTTTTTTTGCTATCTCTTTTGTACTAACAAACTCTGCTATTGTTTTCATGTTAGCACCCCTTGAAAAATCTAGTATAGACTTAACTACACTAAGGACATTTTCATCTGTAGTAATGTTTTCTATTAAAGAACCATCTAGCTTGATATAGTCTATGTTTAAAAGAAGTACATTTGTAAAGTTTGAATACCCAGAACCAAAGTCATCTATAGATATGCTACATCCATACTCTTTTACCATCAAAATAAACTGCTCAACTATCTTGTAGTCTTTGATCTCTTCAGACTCTAGGATCTCAAATGTCACACCCTCTCCACCAAACTTATCAAGCCTGTTTTTAATGTAGTTGATCATATCTTTAGATATAAGGTTTTCATATGTGACATTTATGGTGACATTTATATCGTTTTTTGAGTATACATTAAACACTTTTTGCATCATCTGTCTTGAGAAAGCTTCAAATGATTTATCTTCGCGGGAGGACTCTAAAAAGTAACATGGCGATATGATCTCATTATCACTAATGATGCGAGCTAGTGCCTCATACTTCAAAATTTTTCCTGTTTTGTTATCTATTATTGGTTGAAAATACGGGGTTATACAACCCTCCATCAAAGCCTTTTTATAAACCTTCATCCTACCAATAGACTCAATCTCTCTAGTTACAGCGTCTTGTTCATCTTTATACTCTAAGAAATTCACTTTTCTAAGAAGTGCCTCTTGCAAAACTAGGTCTGCATGGTGTAGTATATTTTTAACACCATAAGAGATCCCTGCACTAAATGTTACTATTGGGGCGTCACTCTCATCAAAAGCTGAGGATATGATCATAGTATCTTCTAAAAGTGAGTACTTGATCAGTGAAATGTATTTTTCAAAAAGTCTCTCATCAGTTATCAAGATCGCAAACTCTTGAAGGTTAAGACTATAAAGTGTAGCTTCTTTGTCTAAAAGTATACATTTTAACTCCTCAATCTTTGACTCAACGATCTCTCCAACTCCATTGATCCCATAAGCACTCTTTAGCAAGTTTATGTGGTTTAGTCTAAGAAGTATCAACATAGATCGCCTCTCAATAGACACAAGATCGCTGATCAAGACCTCTCTATTTGGTAGTATAGATATAGCATTGTCACGTTTTTTTTGCTTTTGAAGGTTTTCAACATCATAAACAACTTGGTTTTTTCCATTTTTCTTAGCTTGTTTGAGGTTTTTCTCAGCCAATGAAACCAGCTCATTTGAACCTATATTTTGAAGCGTTGTATCTATACTAACTACACCCCCAGATATTGTTAGAACATCTGAAACCTCACTTGAATCGTGCTCAATATTTAAAATTTTAACCGATTCATACACACTTTGAACAAGTGCTCTTATGTAGCCTGCATTTTGGTCTATGACTATTATTGCAAACTCTTCTGTACGAAACCTAAATGTTGGGTTTGCTTTTACATACTTGTTATTTTTAAGAGTATAAGCAACCCTTCTAATAGCATTATCGCCAGCTGTGATACCATATGTTTGGTTGTAAAGTTCTAAGCAGTCTATATCAAACAAGATCAATGAAAAGATCTTTTTAGTTTTTAGAGACTTATATAGCTCTTTTTTTATATATATATCAAAATAATTTCTATTATAAAAACCGGTTAACTGATCTGTAACAGATAGTTCTTGAAGTTTTTTTTGTGCTGTTATATCATCTAAGATACATAGATATCCCACCTTAAATCTTTTGTCATCATAAAGTGGACTAAGGGCTGCTTTTACCCAAAATATATCACCATTTTTCTTTTTACTTCTTATCTCTGTAGTATATGGCAAACCATTTTTTAAAGAGTTTTTAATATCTTTAATAAGCTCTTCGTTTTCATACCTACTTATTAAAAAACTATATTTTTGATTTTTGATATCTTTCTCTTTATAGTCTAAAAAATCTAAAAAGGCCTTAGATATATCTACAATATAGCCTTTATAATCCAATGTAAAGGTGTAAATATGCTTGTTAAAAAGAGAATTTTTTTGATCTTGAATTGCTAGACTTTTATGATAATTGTTTGATGGCATATATTACCTTAACTTTTTCATCATATTTTATCATAAAAACAAGATATAATTCGTTTTATGTTGTATATCCATATCCCATTTTGCGATTCTAAATGCTCCTATTGTGCTTTTAATTCTTATGTTGACAAGTTTTACCTAAAGAGAAACTATGTTGAGTCACTCCTTAAGCAGCTTGATTTTGAACTTAAAAGATTTAAGATAGAACAAAGCTCACTTAAAAGTGTTTTCATAGGTGGAGGTACACCCTCCACAATCAGCCCAGAGCTTTACAGACCACTTTTTGAAATGTTTAAACCATACTTAGCAAAAGATGCTGAGATCACAAGTGAAGTAAACCCAAACTCTGCAACACCTCAGTGGCTTGAGGGGATGAAAAACCTAGGTGTAAATAGGCTAAGTTTTGGCGTACAAAGTTTTAATGATGAGAAACTTAAACTTCTAAATCGTGCCCATAGTTCAACTCAGGCAAAAGACTCAATAGCCTTAGCAAAAGAGATCGGTTTTGATCATATATCGCTTGATCTGATCTATGCTACAAAGGGTGATACTAAAGAGCTTTTAAACAAAGATATAAAAGAGGCGTTCAAGCTACCCATAGACCATATAAGTGCGTATGCACTAACTATTGAGGAGGGGACAGCTTTTGAGTCCAAACCACAGATGTCAAAAGAGAGTTTAAAGTTAACATCGTGGTTGTTTAGTGAGATCTCTTCAAAAGGGTTTGATCACTATGAGATAAGTAATTTTGGATCGTATAAAAGCAGACATAATCTTGGCTACTGGAAATATGAAGACTATATAGGGCTTGGTTGTGGAGCTGTTGGTAAAAAAGATAACAAGAGGTTTTATCCAACAACCGATATAGATTCATACATAAATAACCCTTTAGATATAAAAGTTGAAAATCTAAGTGATGAAGACATAAAAATAGAAAAGATTTTTCTAGGTCTTAGATCTATTGTTGGGGTTAGCAAAAACATACTAAACAAAGATGAACTCCAAAAAGCTAAAATACTTTTAGATGAAAAAAAACTTATACTAAAAGATGATACTTTTTATAACCACAACTACCTTTTAAGTGATGAGATCGCACTTTTTTTAACTTCATAGATAATTTTAATCATAGTTTGGATAAAATCACATCTTATTTATTTTAAATTATTTTTGAAGGTTTTACATGTTTGGAATGGGTTTTACAGAGATACTCATAATAGCTGTTATTGCAATACTCTTTTTAGGTCCAGATAAACTTCCATCTGCAATGGTTGAAGTTGCAAAGTTTTTTAGAAATGCTAAAAAAACGATTGGAAGTGTTAAGGACTCTTTAGAAGAGGAGATGAACGTAAAAGATATAAAGGAGGAAGCTCTTTCGTACAAAAAAGAGCTTATGGATGCATCACATAAACTAGAGAGTGCTACAGATACCTCTAAAATAGGTGAGAAACTAACTAGTATGGGTGATGAGATACTAGATGAAAAGCCAAAAGAGAGTGTAAAAGCTGAAAAAGTGACATTTGAGAAAAAAAAGAAAAAAAATATAGAAGAAGATAACGATGTTTGAAGATATAAAACCACACTTAGTAGAACTTAGAAAAAGACTTGGGATCTCTGTTGGTAGCCTTATTGTTATGTTTTTTGTTATGTTTTACTTTCACGAACCAATACTTAACTGGATGGTAGAACCACTCAACCAAGCACTTATAGAAGTTGGTAAAAAGTCAGTTCATGCAGCCGATGGTATGGTGACTACAACTCAGGTTGGTGGGGCATTTTTTGTGGCTTTAAAAGTTGCATTTTTTGCAGCAATACTTGGAGCACTACCTGTGATCCTATCTCAGATCTGGATGTTTATAGCTCCAGGGCTTTATGCAAATGAGAAAAAGATGTTGATCCCTTTTATATTTGGTGGAACAACTATGTTTGCAGTTGGTGTACTTTTTGCATACTACATAGTTACACCTTTTGGGTTTGACTTTTTGATCACATTTGGTTCATTTAAATTTACTCCACTTATCAACATTGAGGACTATGTAGGTTTTTTTACAAAGATCATGTTTGGTTTTGGACTTGCTTTTGAGCTTCCTATATTTGCTTACTTTTTAGCACTTCTAGGTATGGTAAACGATCGCCAAATGGCTGATTTTTTCAAGTATGCTGTTATTATAATATTTATAATAGCTGCACTACTAACACCACCAGATGTTTTAACACAACTGCTTATGGCTGGACCACTTATAATCCTTTATGGTTTTTCTATACTCATAGTCAGACTTGTAAACCCTGCTCCAAAAGAGGAGGAAGACGATGATGAAGATGATGATGAAAGCCTAAGTGAGATCTTAGGATTAGAGGATAAAAAATAGACCCGCTTCTAACTTCAAGCTATGACTTTCATCTTCCAGATGAACTCATAGCAT
>JBEPWC010000173.1:0-4983 GCA_041642615.1 Sulfurimonas sp.
CTACATTCATCATTTTACTTTGAAAAATACTATTTTTAACTTTTTGTTGGTTTTTAGTTTAACATATCATATCTAAAGTGATTATACCATTAGTTTTACGACAATATAACATAAATTTGGGTATAATCGCGAAAATTTTATCTCAGGAAATTTGCAATGCAAAATATTAGAAATATTGCTGTTATCGCACACGTTGATCATGGTAAGACTACATTGGTTGATGGACTGCTTGAGCAGTCTGGAACATATGGTGAACATGAACAACATGATGAGCGTGCTATGGACAGTAACGACTTAGAAAAAGAGCGTGGGATTACGATCCTTTCAAAAAACACTTCTATTAAGTACAAAGATCACAGGATCAACATTATAGACACTCCGGGTCACGCTGACTTTGGTGGTGAAGTTGAACGTGTCTTAAAGATGGTTGATGGTGTGTTAGTGTTAGTGGATGCATACGAAGGTGTTATGCCACAAACAAAATTTGTTGTTAAGAAAATGTTAGCGATGGGTAAAAAACCCATCGTTGTGATCAATAAGATCGATAAACCATCAGCTGATCCAGATCGTGTTGTAGATGAGATGTTTGATCTTTTTGCTGATATGGATGCTACTGATGATCAACAAGACTTCCCTATTATCTACGCAGCTGCTCGTGATGGTATCGCAAAGCTAGATATGGAAGAAGAGGGTGGAGATTTTCAATGTATATTTGAAACTATACTAGAGCATATCCCTGAACCAGAAGGTGATAAAAGCAACCCAGCTCAAGCCCAAGTTTTCACACTTGATTATGATAACTATGTTGGAAAGATAGGAATTAGTCGTATCTTTAATGGTACGATCAAAAAAGGTGACAACGTTACACTTGCAAAAGCTGATGGCGAAATGGTTAAGGGTCGTATCACTAAGCTTATTGGTTTTCATGGACTTAACCGTATGGAGATCGAAGAGGCTGAAGCGGGTGACATTGTAGCACTAGCTGGTTTAGAGACTATCGATGTTGGAGATACTATCTGTGATCCTAACAACCCAGTTGCACTAGATCCTATGCACATAGAGGAGCCAACTCTAACAGTTGTATTTTCAGTAAATGACTCTCCACTTGCTGGTCAAGAGGGTAAACATGTAACTTCAAACAAGATCAAAGACAGACTTGATTCTGAAATGAATACAAATGTTGCTATGAACTACGAAGTTGTAGGTGAGGGTAAGTTTAAAGTTTCAGGTCGTGGTGAGTTACAGATCACGGTTTTAGCTGAAAACATGCGTCGTGAAGGTTTTGAGTTTGGAATCAGTCGTCCTGAGGTTATTGTTAAAGAGATCGAGGGTGTTAAGTGCGAGCCATTTGAGCATTTAGTTATCGATGTACCTGAAGATCTAGGTGGAACTGTGATCGAGCGTCTTGGTAAGCGTAAAGCTGAGATGAAATCAATGGTACCAATGGGTCAAGGTTTTCAGCGTATTGAGTTTGAGATCCCTGCTCGCTCACTAATCGGTTTTCGTGGGCAGTTTTTAACTGACACAAAAGGTGAGGGTGTAATGAACCACTCATTTATTGAGTATCGTCCATTTAGTGGTGAGGTTGAGTCACGCTCATATGGTGCATTAGTTTCAAGTGAAAATGGTGAAGCTGTAGCATACTCTATCTTTAACTTACAAAACCGTGGTGTTATGTATATTAAGCCTCAAGAGAAAGTTTATGAGGGTATGATCATTGGTGAACATGCAAAAAGTAATGACTTAACAGTAAATCCGATCAAAGGTAAAGCTCAGTCAAATGTACGTAGTTCTGGTGCAGATGATGCGATCAAACTTGTTCCACCGCGTGACATGTCATTAGAGCGTGCATTAGAGTGGATCGAGGATGATGAGCTTTTAGAGATCACACCTGAGAACATCCGTATCCGTAAAAAACATCTTACAGAGTCTGCTCGTAAGCGTGCATCTAGAAAGTAAGAAGTTAGATTCCCGATCGGAGTCGGGAATGACAGAAAGCATCACCCTAGGGCTTGAGAGTCTACGTCATCCTTTGGCTTGAGTTTTTTTGTCATCCTCTGGCTTGACCAGAGGATCTAGGCTAGATTCCCAATCAAGTTGGGAATGACGTAGGTGAGGAATTGGGAATGGTAGAGTTGAAGAGTTGGGGATGATAGAGGTTGGCTTAGAACCTCTTAGTATATCCATGACAATATGGAAGTGAACCTTTTTTGTTATAGTAGTTTTGGTGTGATTCATCAGCTTCGTAAAACTCATCTGCATCTCTTACTTTTGTTACTACATCAAACCCTTTTGATTTTAGCTCTTTTATAAGCTCATTTACAGTCTCACGCTCATTTTCATTGTTAACAAAAATAGCTGAGAGATACTGCTTGCCAATATCTGGACCCTGACCATCAGCTTGAGTTGGATCGTGGATCTCAAAAAATGTTTTTGCTAGTTGTTTAAAAGATACTTTAGATTTGTCATATATAACTTCAACAGTTTCAAGGTGACCTGTATCTGTCCTTACAACCTCATAATAAGTTGGATTTTTCACATGTCCACCCATAAAACCTGAGATTACCTCTTTTACACCATCTATCTTTTGTAAGTAGTACTCAACACCCCAAAAGCATCCACCTGCAAAGTAGGCTTTTGCTATGTTTGTATCAGCTGCTTTTTCCTCAAACTCAACTGAGACAGAGTTTACACAGTGACGAGTGTTTTTACTGGTAAAATTTTCACCCTCAAAAACATGTCCTAAGTGTCCCCCACAAGTAGCACATACGATCTCAACACGTCTTCCATCAGCATCTGGAACTCTTTTTACAGCACCATCTATCTCATCATCAAAACTTGGCCAGCCACAGTTTGAGTTAAACTTATCATCTGACTTGTAAAGTGGAGTACCACACAGTTTACACTTATATATTCCATGTTTTTTGTTATCTAGATATATTCCAGTATATGGGTGTTCAGTAGCTTTGTTCACGATCACATTGTATTCAAGTTCACTAAGTGAATCAGCTTTTTTTTGGTAAGGTTTTAAATCTATTGCTTGCATAGTGCTTAGTATTAGTATGAAAATGATTAAAAGTTTCATACTCTCTCCTTTTAAAGTTAAAGGACTATTTTAGTATGAAATTTTTAAATAATAACTTTTTAGTTTATTTAATCTTTATCGTGAAGAATTTTATCAAGAATTTTAAACACCTCGTCACTTCCACGCTCCATCTCATCAAAAGCAGCTTTTAGTGCATCTAGATCAGGCTCTTGTTTTGCGATCTGCTCAAACACCTTATGTGTACCGTTGTGAACAACTGAGTGTGGAGCTTCAAGGTCTTTGTAGTGTGGTGTATGTGAAAAATTTTCTTTGCCATCGCCCTCGTTGTACCATTTACCTAAACGGCAGTTGTTGTGATCTACAAATTTAAACTGTTCCTCTTGAGTTGTTGCTGAGTAGTAAGTGTTGACTTTCCATAAAATGTGATCAAGCTTTGCTAGTGACATAAAAACTCTGTCTGTAGTGTAGCTAATATCTTTAAAAGCAACCTCAATCTCTGTTGAATTTTTTTGTAAAGAATCATCAAGTTCGCCAATAAGTGAGTTTGAACCAACTACACCCTTTTGGACATTTTTAAATTGCTCACTCATGCTATCTACATCTTGTTTCATAGATTGCAAAGATATATTGATCTCAGCTACTGCTTTATCTGTTCTATCTGCTAGCTTTCTAACTTCATCTGCAACTACAGCAAATCCACGTCCATGCTCACCAGCCCTAGCTGCCTCGATCGCCGCATTTAAAGCAAGTAGATTTGTTTGATCCGATATATCTTTTATAAGAGTTAGTATACCTGTGATCTCATCTGTTCTAGAAGAAAGTCCTTCAACTGTGTGTACAGATTCACTTGAAAGCTCATTTAAACCATCTAAAGTAGACACAACTTGTTTCGTCTTCTCAGATACAACCGATATGTTATGAATGAGCTCTTCAGATCTGCTAAGATTTGATTTAGATGAGCTTATAGATTCAGCTAAATTACCTTGAATATCTACAATATTTGTTTTTAGATGAAGGTTTTGAGATGACATAAGTTTTTCAGATATGCTCTCTTTTTTGTCAGAGTTATTATAACTCAGTGCATCTTCGAGTCGTTGTATCTTTTCTAAAAGATCTTGGTTCTCACTTTGTAACGCTTTTTTCTCTTCTACTAAAAGGTTATACTCTCTTAAAGGAACTCCCTGTTCACCAAACAAACCCATATTTTTATCCCTTGTGATAAAATTTATAATTATATAACTATTTATAACTGATGTAGTATATCTCAATATTTGTAAAATTTATATAAAATCACTAAGTTGAATTAGTGTATTAACTTCTATTTTGTAAAGCTTATTCAAATAATAAGATAGATATAATGATAAACTTTTTAGAGGTGCCCTAAAAAATTCAACACAAAAGTTTTTGCCATAAGGAAGATTTTTATGAATAGAAAAAAAATATACAACCCCGAATCTACGGAAGATGTAAACGATAGAAAAGTTTTTGGTGGAGATCCAACAGGTATTTTCGAACTTAACGACATCAAATACCAATGGGCTTATAACCTTTGGGAGGTCATGTTAAACAACACATGGTTCCCAAAAGAGGTAGATATGACAAAAGATGTCAATGACTACAAAAACCTTACAGTTGCTGAAAAAGATGCATATGATAAAGCACTTTCACAACTGATCTTTATGGACTCTCTACAAACAAACAACCTGATCGATAATGTAAATCCATACATAACATCTCCAGAGATCAACCTGATCATGGTGCGTCAGTCTTTTGAAGAAGCACTTCACTCACAGTCATACGCTGTTATGGTTGACTCCATATCTACAAACTCTGAAGAGATCTATGATCTTTGGCGTCAAGATATGATGTTAAAAACTAAAAACGATGCTATTTTTCGCACATACGATCAGCTCTCTCAAGATCCTACAGAGAGTAAT
>JBEPWC010000174.1:0-4928 GCA_041642615.1 Sulfurimonas sp.
ATCTGAGGTTCACAGCGGAAATGTAAACCCCATAAAACTTCCAACGAAGATGGAACAGTTTACTTTTTTAAGAATCCCATCCCATCCTGATATGGGGACATATCCTAAATAGTTTATAGGATATGAAAGTTTTGGCTATTTTAGCAAACTTTCATACTCTCTATCTGTAAGTAGTCTTAAAAATGCTTCAAGAGCATCAAGTTGCTCATCGCTTAGTTTATCCATCTTTAGCAGTTCATGATCTATGGTAGATGGCACCTCTGCATCTCTGAATGGCTGATTTGTCTCAGGGTTTAATGTGTTATCAGCACTACCACTCATGTGGTTATAAAACTCTAGAACTGTTCTTAACTCTTTAAAAACACCATTTGACATATATGGACCAGTAACCGCTATATTTCTCAAGGTTGGTACTTTAGTTTTACCCCATTGCATAAAGTCATTTATATCTTTACGACCTCCAAGTTGAAGGTCTGTTTTGTCACTGTTACTATCCCTAGCCATTAGAGCTTCAATATTTTTTGGTGTCCCTATATTTTCGTATTTAAAATTAGTAAATACCTCATTAGTACTTTCACTTTGTGAGTTTATACTATGACACAGTAGACAGTTTGTTTTTTCTGTGTTAAAAAATAGCTCATACCCAGTTTTTTCCATTTCACTCATGGCATAGTAGTCAGGATCACTGCTATCTAATTTTGAACGATCATACTTAGAACTAAATGGAGCAAATGTATCGCTCTGTTCAAACTTTGCTATTGCTTCTGCTATAGCATCGTAAGCTTTATCTGAGTCACTGAATATATTTTCACCGTATAAGACTTTTATGTCATCTACATACTGTTGGTTTTCTAGTACACGATTTACAACAGCTTGTGCATTTGGCATCATCATCTCAGCTGGATCTAAAAAAGGTCCTTTAGCTTGTTCTTTAAGAGTATTTGCACGTCCATCATGAAACTGACCACCTACATATTCACCATTAGAGCTTTTAGTAAATTCAGGGGAAAACTGTGCATACATAGCTGTTGGAGTATTTCTGCCACCTAATGTTATACCATCATCTCCAACTGAGAGTGCACCTTTAACAGGGTTTGTAGTGTTTTCTTGTTTGAAGCGTGCATCTATAAAAGCGTTTCCTGGATTATGACATGTAGAACATGACATAGTCTTTCTTAAAGAGAGGTTTGCATCAAAAAATAAGCGGCTACCTAGATTAGCCTTACTAAGTTTTGATGAGCCACTACACTCACCAGCAAACTCTACATCTGGATCATCTCTTATAATTTTTAAGTAATCAGCTATAAGTACTCTTTCATCTGAAGAGACTTGTTCTGCTAGGTTTAATTCAACCATATCAACTACCTCTTCCATAGCTGTGTCTATATCCGACTTTCTTACACCCCTTATATCAAAAAGACCAGATTTTGCATCTGAGGCATGGCAGACTTTACAGTGGTTGTTATATAGTTCTTGTCCTTGTATAACTTCATCTGAATAGTTGTTTTGACATTCAGAGCTATTTGGGTCACTTGAATTTGTATCTTCTTTAATACTTTCTTCTGTTGTGTTGTCATCTGCAACATCAGTTGTGTTAGTAGAATTTATATCTTCTTGAGTGTTTTGGTTTTGCTGTGTTGTAGGTTCTGAAGAATCACCCCCAGAACCACCACAACCATTAAGAATTACAATAACGATAAGACTTAAGAGAAAAAATTTCACAGTTATTTCTCCTCAACTTGTGACCAGTCTAGTCTGATATCCCATTTATACTGTTTATCCAAAGGCAGTACAGGTGTATCTGGGTCTATATTTTCATATACATTTTTAACTGGCTCTGCATTACCATCGCGTCCATTGATAAAGTCTTGATCTTTTACTAATACTCTATAAGCCTTGTTCATCTTAAGAGCCGATGTATGAGTAGGTGTGATCAGCTCATATACACTTTGTGCAGATTTAACTTTCTCTTCATCAAGTGCTCCATCTTTAAAGAACTTATCATTTATATCGTTGCTAATTCTAAATTCATTTCCACCACCTACACGTTTTAGGTAAGTCAAAATTTCACCTTCGCTCTCACCCATATTTGGTGCATCTTTTAAACTTTTAAGATCTATATATCCCCATCCCTCGGATCCATCAACTTTTCTGGCAAATGAGAAAGTTTGATCGATTGTACTTCCAACTGTAGAATGGCAGCCCATACAGAAAAAAGTTTCTTCATAAGTTTGCGGACGCAGATCACCATTTGCATCTTCTATAAAACCTTGAAGCCACCAACCATAAGTGTTTTGAATACCTTTTTCTAAAAGTGAACCATATTGTGGCAACCAACCTTTTGACTTTTCCTGCCATTCTAGATCATAAACAGCTGCTAAAGCATTTTTATCTAATGAACCTGCATCTTCATGGTATGAGTGATCTTTTATCATGTATCTAAGTTCCTTCATACGAGGTGCATTGTATATGCCGCCAGATTCACTAGTTCCAATGTAGCGAACTGTATGTAAAAATTCTGTGTACTTAGGGTATAGGAAACTCTCAACAGGTATGTTTGATGCTCCACCTACATAGAACTCTGGTCTTTTTATGGAAGATACTACACCTAAAACACCATCTCCATTTAGATCAACTTGAACTTCATTTTCATCAAGGTTATCTACACTTATTATACTTAAGTTTTTAATAGCAGCTTCAACGATAGCTAGGTTAAACTTATATGCAGTTACAGACATTTTACCCTCAGAGTTCTCTCTAAATTGTTTGTCAAGGCGTATAAGTACATCATCTGTACTACCATTAACTGGCCAAAAGGTACTTGGAAGTGGTTTGTAGTTAAATGCAACCCAGCCACTTCCATCTTTGGCAAAACCATCTTCGTTAAATGCTTCACTTCCAAGATGGTAGTTTTGCAGATCTGGAATATATCCTGAAAAGTTGTTATCCTTAAGCATCGGTTTTAGATCTGTGTAGTTTTCAGTATTAATATAGTTTAAAATCTCTTCATCACTTATCTGGGCAATTTTGCTTGTGCGATCTTCAAATAGATTTATCCAGTGGTTAGTTAACCCTACTTCTGAAAATGCATACTCATTTTGCAGTTCACCATCATCCATTAAGTTGGCACGACCATCATTTACAACATCTTGGTGGCACACATAACATGGATTATAGTTATTTTCATGTTTTGTATAACACATTGAGGTCACTACTGCCTCTTTATTGGTCATAGTTTGTGAGCTTCCTATATCAAAGTTACTTGTCAGCTTTGTCTCATACATTCTATCTGTATATTCTGGGACATTTTTTAGAGTTATTTGAGCTTCAGTTTTGTTTGATTCTTCATTTAAAGAGTTGTCACTATCACTTGAGCATGCTGCAAAAATTAGTGCAGATACTATAGTACTGATATATATACCATTTTTAAGGTTGTTGTTCATTTTGACGCTCCTTAGAACTATTGAGTTTTAAATTTTATAACTTTTATGTTACAAGATTATTACAGCTTATTATTTAAATAATTTTAGTTTATATGTTGCTTATTTGAATTTACAGGAGGTTTGGAAGTGTTTTTTGTTTACTATCTGGTAAAAACCAGATAGTAAGATAAAGAGATGATTACTTAGTAAAAGCTTTATCAAATCCTTCAATAACGATAATATCGTCAGTTTGGTAACCATCAACAAGGTTAGAACCATCGTGAAGAGTTACACCGTCATCATTAGAGTGTTGGATGTTTACATAAGCTTTAGTACCATCAGGGCTAAAGATAAAACCAGTAGGCTCAGCTGATTGGTCTTTTACAGCAAGCATTCTTGCACAACCATCAGATTTGATATCTTTATCAGCACCATCTTTAAGACAAGCCCAAACATCACCATTTTTATGGTCTTCAATACCATAAAGGTCACCAGTTACTGGGTGGAATTCTAAACTATCAACTGAAGTAAACTCAGGGTTACCTTCTACGAAACGATTAACAATTGTAGTAGTACCATCATTTACTAAGTTAAGTGGATCAGTGTCAACCGCACATACGATCTCACCATAGTGCTCAGCACCTTCGTTACCAGTATTTGCCCAACAGAAACGTACATCATCAGCATCTTCACCAACAAATGTTGGGTCTCTATGAAGATCTTCTGGTCTATAGTATCCAGTTGCACCATTAGCATTAGCATCTTCACGAGCAGTTGCACCATCTACTGCTACCCATTCAGCATTACCAACTTCACAACCTTGACCAGTTTGGCTAGTACCATCTTTACATTGTACACTCATAGCATAGTTAGAACCAGCTACAAGTGGAGATTGAGAAAGATCCGTTATATTTGTAGTAGCAGTACGAGGAGTTGAAGGAACAAATTTAAAAATTGCACCACCATCAGTATCGTTTGTACCAGTACCTGGACGAAGCTCATCACCACCGATAACTACACCACTTTCAAGAACAGTTAAACCTTCCCAAGACATAGTAGCCATAGCAGTACGTTTAACTATGTTTGTTGCAGCACTTCCATCAGCCTTTAAGATAGCTCCAGTAGATCTGTCTGAGATGTAGTTATCAGAAACATTTAATGGATCAATAATTTCATAAAGAGCACCATCAGTTGTCTCTTCTGTTGCAACTACAGTACCCCAATCAGTTGTACGTAAACCATCACAACGCTCCATACCACGAAGAATTGTTTTAACTTCACCAGTATTTAGATCCCAGCTTTGAACAGATGGGTTCTTTTTACCATTTGCTAAAGTTTCTTCACCACCTTCAACACAAGAGATTAAGTGAGTTGGGTTGTTAGTGTTAGCAGGCCAGAAGTTGAAAAGGTCAGCTTTGTTAGCAGCTTCACGAGTTAAGAAAGAAGCTGTAAGACCATCTGCTAAAAGAATAGCATCTGATGGCTCTGCTACGTCTTTACGTGCTA
>JBEPWC010000175.1:0-4913 GCA_041642615.1 Sulfurimonas sp.
TGATTCGGTGCATCTAAAAAGTGATATTGAAGTTGGTGGTACTGATCAGAAGTTTAACCTTCTTATGGGTAGACAGCTTCAAAAAGTATATGATGTTAAAAAGCAGCAGGCTGTTTTAATGATGCCTATTTTAGAAGGTCTTGATGGTGTGCAAAAGATGAGTAAGTCATTAAACAACTACATCGGCGTTACAGATGAAGCTAACGATATGTTTGGAAAGGTATTGAGTATATCTGATGAGCTTATGTGGAGATACTTTGAGTTGTTAAGTTCAAAAACATTAGATGAGATTGAAGAGCTTAAAAAAGGTGTTGAATCAGGCACACTTCATCCTAAAAAAGTAAAAGAGGAGTTGGCTTTAGAGATCACTTCTAGGTATCACTCACAAGAGGATGCTAAAATGGCAAAGGAAGAGTTTGAAAAGATTCATGCAAAAAGTCAAATTCCAACAGATATAGACGAATTTTCATGCGATGGTGAAGTTTGGATAGCAAAAGCTTTAGTAGATTGTAAAATTGAGCCATCAACTTCTCAAGCAAGACGTGATATTAAGCAAGGTGCTGTTAAAATAAACCAAGAAAAAGTTTCTGATATACAGCTTCAGTTGGGTACAGGTGAGTATATACTTCAAGTTGGAAAAAGAAAATTCGCTAAACTAAGGGTAAAATAATGAGTTTAAAACCACTAAAAATTGGAAAATATGAGATAGCAAAGCCTATAGTTCAAGGTGGAATGGGTGTTGGAATTAGTTGGGACAGATTAGCTGGAAATGTATCAAAAGAGGGTGGTCTTGGTGTGATCTCTGCTGTTGGTACAGGCTACTACGAAGATAAAAAATATGCAAAAAAACTAGTAGCACAAAGACCACTTAGCGAAACAAACTTTTATTCTAAAGAGGGTTTTGAAGCTATTATAAAAAATGCTAGAAAAATATGTGCCGATAAGCCCCTTGCAGCAAATATACTCTATGCAATAAATGACTATGGACGTGTAGTTCATGATGCATGTGAAGCTGGAATCGACATAATAATCACAGGTGCTGGCTTACCTACCAACATGCCAGAGTTTACAGAGGGTTACCCAGATGTGGCACTTGTCCCAATAGTCTCATCTGCAAAAGCTTTAAAGATCATCTGTAAAAGATGGCAAAAAAGATACAATCGTCTTCCAGATGCAGTAGTTGTAGAGGGACCAAAAAGTGGTGGTCACCAAGGTTTTACTTATGAACAGTGTAAGCTAGAGGAGAATCAGCTTGAAAACATTGTAGCTCCAGTAGTTGAAGAGGCTGCAAAATGGGGTGATATACCTGTGATCGCAGCTGGAGGGATCTGGGATAAAAACGATATAGAAGAGATGTTTAAACTTGGTGCTAGTGGTGTTCAGATGGGTACTAGATTTATTGGGACATATGAGTGTGATGCACATGAGAATTTAAAACAGGTTTTACTTGATGCCAAAGAGGAAGATATAGAACTTATGAAGTCACCTGTTGGTTATCCGGCTCAAGGTGTGAGAACAAACCTTACAAATATGGTTGAGAAAAGAGAGGGTCCTGATATTAAATGTATATCAAACTGTGTAGCCCCTTGTAACCGTGGTGAAGAAGCAAAAGCAGTAGGTTTTTGTATAGCTGATAGACTTAGTGATGCTTATGAGGGTAAGCTTGAAACTGGTTTGTTTTTCTCTGGGTCTAATGGGTATAGACTAGATAAAATAATATCTGTAAAAGAGTTAATGGAAAAGTTAACACAAGGCGAATAGTTTAAAGATGATTCGCTTTTTATTTATAATACTTTTCTTAACTTTATCATTGGGTGCAAATGATGATTTTGAGATCCTAAAAAGGGCAGATTCATATATGAAATCTGGTTCTAAAACAGATCAGTTTCGTGCATACAACGACTACAAAAACCTTTATCTTAGATCTATTATGAATTCTGATGATAAGTTAAGAGAAGGCTCTCTTAAAGGGATCGTAAAGAGTGGTAAAAAACTGCACATAGATGTAAAAAGCTATGAAGATGAATTAAGTACTTTTCAAAAGTCAAAAAAAACAAATGCTTTAAAAACTACACATGCTCCAAAAAAATCTACAAATATTAAAATAAGATCTTCACATAAACTAAAAAGTATCTCTTGGAGAGATTCAAGTAGGCTTGTTTTAAGGTTTGATAAAAATCTACGTCAAAACCAGGTTAATTATTTCACTTTGTATGATCCTAAAAAGAAAAGATATAGATATGTTTTTGATGTCCATGCATCTATGTTAACAAAGAGCCAAGCATTGAGAAAAGATGGGATTAAGAGGATTAAAATAGCTCAGTACGATCCAAATACACTAAGACTTGTTGTAGAAGATGATAGTAAGGTAGAAGTAAGTTTTGCAAGAAAGAATTCAGAACTTGTTATAAAGATAGTTCCCACTTCAAAAGGTGCTAAAAAATACATACCAGATCTACAAAAAAATCCATATACACCAAAAAGATCTGATAGAAATAAAGTTATAGTAATAGATCCAGGTCATGGTGGTAGAGATCCAGGAGCCGTTGGTTACAGAAGTTACAGAGAAAAGATAGTAGTATACAAAATAGCAAGGCATTTAAAAAATATACTCAAAAAGCGTGGCTATAAGGTTTACATGACACGTGATAAAGACAAGTCTTTAAGACTAAGTAACAGAACAGCATTTGCAAATAAAAAAGATGCTGATATATTTATAAGTGTACATGCAAATGCTATTGGAAAAAAACATGCAAGTAAGGTGCATGGTATAGAGTCTTATTTTCTCTCGCCATCTCGTTCAAAAAGAGCTGAGAGAGTTGCGGCAAAAGAAAATAGTGCAGATATTTCAGAGATGGATATGTATGCAAAGCAGAGCTTTTTAAAGTTTTTAAACCATGCTAAAACTATAGCAAGCCATAAGTTAGCAATAGATTTGCAACGTGGTATGTTAGGGTCACTCAAAAAGCATTATAAAGGTGTAAAAGATGGTGGAGTTAGAGAGGGACCATTTTGGGTTTTAGTAGGTGCTCAGATGCCATCTGTTTTAGTTGAGGTAGGCTTTATAACTCACCCTAGAGAAGCAAGACGACTTGTTGATGATAACTACAGAAAAAAGTTGGCTGAAGGTTTGGCTGAAGGTATAGAAAGATACTTCGCTAATAATTGACCTTGGCTTGAACGTATGGAATATTTTTGAAAAAAAATATTCACGGGAGTTCAGAATAGAGCCAAGGTTACACATGTGTGTCTTCTATCTTATACTCTAGTCTACCTGCGACTGATTCTTTCTCATCTATGATTCTTTGAATTTGTGGTTTTACTTTGTCGTATCTATACTGCTCTTTAAACCACTGTAGACGTCCACCTGAAGCATTTGGATGTCCACCACCATCTGCCCACTCTTTTGCTATTTGTGATACATCTACTTTATTATTTGCACGCAGACTCATAGTCCCTCTATAGCTTACATCTACTATAAAATCATATTCTGGATATTTTAGTAAAAAACCATTACCTATGATCGATGTATTCCCAAGTCCATAGCTTAAAAAACCTTTGTACCCTTTGTAGTAGATCGTATGAGTCTCCTTAAGGGATCCTAGTAGTTTTACTATATACTTTGTAGCAAGGTTATCTAGTGTGCCGTCGTGATCTATCTTAAAGAAACTTTTTTTAAGTTTATGGATCTCTTCATCTAAGATTATTGGTGCATTTTCATGATCTAGAAACTTTGCAGCTTCAAGTAAAAGAGAGATCTTGTAGTTGTTGTCATAATCTGCAAACATAACACGGTTTAACTCTCTAGTTTCAGTCACTAGGCGCATACAGACTTTACCCATCTCAAAGTTTTCCTCTTCATCCATAAGCCAAAGATCAACAGCGTTTACAACATCTACAAATTTTTTCATCCAAGATGGCTCATCTAGCTCAAAATTTTCTCTTGCAAAATCATAAGTTATTTTCGTAGCACATCTGTTAGTGTCTAGGTAGTACCAGTCATACTTTTTAGAGCTTGCCTCACCTGTGCCATGATGGTCTAGTAGTTGAAGAGTTACATCTTTAGAGTCTTCGTTAAACTTTTTAACTTTATTGTCTAGCCATTTAGACTCATCTACGGTCAGGTTAAGATCGGTTATGAGTATATAAGATGATTTAGTAGAATTTTTGATAGCTTCTATGATCATCTCTAGCTTTTGCTTAACTTCAGCTCCATAGTTAGCGTTATAGTTTACTATTTTGTATGGAGTGTATTTCATAATCAATTGACATGAATATCCATCTAGGTCTATGTGCGATAGGTGGTAGAATGTTTTTTCTTTCAAATTTTTCCTTTATTGTTGTTCATTTTGCTGTGTTATTGAGATAGAGCCTAGTACTTCAAAAGTAGCATTTGAATCTATCTCTGCATGAGATAGTGTAATAATATCAAGAGAAAATCTCTCAAAAATTTCAGATATACCTTTTCTAAGTGCTGGATCAACTATGATGATCACAGGTGATACGCCGTTTTGTAAAAGCTCAGTTGCTTTTGCACTTGTAGCTTGGATCAAGGCGTTTATCTCCCCAACATTTAACATTAGATTTCTGACACCATCTTGTTCTTGAGACTTTTCAAGCATCATCTGTTCACTTGAGGTATCAAAAGTTAAAAGTCTTATAACCCCATCATCTCCTGAGTACATCTGTGTGATCGTTCTTGAGAGCCTTGCACGAACCTGTTCAGTTATAAATTCTACATTTTTAGTATACTCTGAGACATCTGCTATTGTCTCTAAGATCCCAAGCATATCTTTGAGTGGAATCTTCTCGTGTAAGAGTGATTTTAAAATACGTTGAATAAGCCCAATAGGTGCTACTTTTAGAACATCATCCACAATAACAGGGAAGTCATTTTTGATCTTGTCAATAAG
>JBEPWC010000176.1:0-4894 GCA_041642615.1 Sulfurimonas sp.
GCCCCCGCCCCTAGACGCGGTGTAGCTGATCTTAACGGTGAAGGTGAGGTTGTAGGCGGAATCGTTATGCTTCGATATGGCGAAGATGTGTACTCTGCAATAAAGCGTATTAAAACCAAAATGGAGAAACTATCAGTTGAGGGTGTAGAGGTAGTAGAGGTTTATGAGAGAGCTTCACTTATCCAAAAGGCTGTAAATACGTTAAAGTCAACACTTATCGAAGAGGGTTTGATTGTTGTTTTAATAATCGGACTTTTTTTACTCCATCTGCGTTCATCACTAATAGTTCTAATTATATTACCGCTAACAATAGGTATAACATTTTTACTTATGAAGATGTTTGGAATCGGATCAAATATTATGAGTCTTGGAGGGATCGCTATTGCCATCGGAGCAATGGTTGATGCATCTATAGTTATGATAGAAAACGCCCATAAAAGTATCCATAAATTTGAAAAGGTTTTTGAGAGGGAACCTACTAATTCTGAGAGAGTTCAGATAATTTTAGACTCATCAAAACTAGTTGGGCGACCAATATTTTTTGCACTAGCACTTGTGGTAGTCTCATTTTTACCGATATTTGCACTAACATCGCAGGAGGGTTTACTTTTTACCCCACTTGCCTTTACAAAAACATTTGCTATGAGTGCAGGAGCTATTTTAAGTATAACACTAGTACCCGTTTTAATGGTGTTTTTTATAAAAGGGAAACTTCCACATGAAAACAAAAACCCGATCAACAGGTTTTTTATATGGGCTTACAAACCTATACTTGTTTACGGATTTAAAATAAAGTACCTTATTTTTGCTGCGGTTTTAGTATCTCTTGCATATATTTATCCGCTGTATAAAGACCTCAAATGGGAATTTATGCCTATGCTAAATGAGCAAAGCTATATGTATATGCCTGTAACCCCATACGGTATCTCTGTTGATCAGTCCAAAGCTCTTACGCAAAAAACAGACAAGATCATAAAAAGCTTCCCTGAAGTAGAGTCTGTTTTTGGAAAAGGTGGACGTGCTGATTCTGCCACAGATCCGGCTCCTCTTGGAATGTTGGAGACGATCATAACATTAAAACCACAAAGTGAGTGGCGTGAGGGTGTAACGTATGAGAGCTTAAGGGACGAGATGGACAAGGCACTTCAAATTCCCGGACTTATAAACTCATGGACATACCCAATTCGGGGTCGTATAGATATGCTTTTATCGGGTATTCGTACACCGCTTGGTATCAAGCTTTACGGTAAAGATGCTGAGGGTCTGCAAAAATATGCCCAGATCATAGAGTCAAAACTCAGAAACTTTGAACTTACTGAGTCTATATTTGCAGATCAGGCGAGCAGCGGTTACTATCTTGATATAAACATTGATGAGACGAAACTCTCACGTTATAACATAACAAAAAGCACACTTTTAGAATATACATCACTTGCTGTAGGCGGCATGAAAGTTTCAACCCTATATAAAGATCTTGAACGTTACCCTATTTCACTCAGACTCGAAGAGGATCAAAGAAGAGATCTTAAATCTATAAAAAATATTCAGATAAAAACGCCTTTAGGATTTGTTCCGCTAAAAACATTTGCAGATGTTTCTTATAGACAAAGTGCGTCTGTTATCAAAAGTGAAAAAGCTTTGCCTGTAACATTTATATCTATAACGCCTAAAAATAACGTAACACCTAGTGAGTACAAACAAAAAGCAAGTGAACTGCTTAAAGAGATACCTTTAGAAAGTGGTTACTATATTGAATGGGCGGGTCAGAGCGAATACCTTGAATCTGCAATGCAAAAGATTATGTGGATCGTTCCTGCCGCTTTAGTTTTAGTACTGGTATTGATCTACTTTGCTCTAAGATCTACCTTTTCAACAACTTTAGTGTTTTTAACGCTCCCTTTTGCTCTGCTAGGTGGACTTATATATATAAATATACTGGACTACTCTATGAGTGTAGCTGTTATAGTAGGCTTTTTAGCACTTTTAGGTATTGCCGCTGAAACTGCCATAGTTATGATCGTATACCTTGATCAGAGTGTAGATGAATACCGTAAAACCTTTAGTGATGATTTTAACAAATCACATATTAGGGAAGCTATATATGAAGGGGCTGTGCAAAGGGTTCGTCCAAAACTTATGACTGTTTTTGCTATTTTAGCCGGACTACTACCCATCATGTATATAGACGGTGTGGGTAGCGAAGTTATGCAGAGAATTGCCGCACCTATGATCGGAGGGATTGTCAGCTCTGCAATTTTGAGTCTGATAATTATCCCTATTGTTTATGAAAATTATTTAAAAAGAAGGTTAAAAAATGAGAGTTAGTTTTGTTATTGTTTTAGTTAGTTTGTTGTTTGTTTTTAGCGGATGTGAAAAAAAAGATGATAAAAAAAGTGTGCCTGCCGGTATGAAATGTGGAGCGGGTAAATGTGGAGCTAATATGTTTGATGGAAGTTCTGCACTTGATAAAAAGAAGAAAAATATACTATCTCAGATGCGTGAAGATGATAGTAGAAAAACCTGTGTAATAAATGCAAAAACTACAAAAGAGGTTTATGAGTGTGTGCGTGAAAGAGACGGGAAAAAACTAACAACCAAGTGCGGAGACACAAATACTCAGCCTACTATGCAAAGCGATTCAGCTATGAAATGTGCCCCTGGAAAGTGTGCCTAAGAAAGCTCTTTTTTTATAATCTCAGCTACACGAAAAGAGTTAGCATAGATGGTCCAAGTGTAAGGGACACTTCCACCTGTTGGCATAAAAGAAGCATCTGTTACATACAAGTTATTTAACTCATGTGTCTTGCAGTTTTTATCTAAAACACAAGTTTTTGGATCATCTCCAAACCTACACCCACCAGCTACTAAATTTGGCGGTGGACTTGAAGAGATAGAGTAGTTAATATCATGTGCACCCATCTCTTCTAAAATCTTAACAGCCTTTTGAGCAAGATGTTCTCCCACTTTCAGATCATGCGGATGTCCATGTAGATTTATAGCACCCACATTAACACCGTACATATCTTTTTCTTTATCAATACTGACAAAACATTTATCTGTCGGTAACCAGTCATTAAAAACCTCAAATGTTAATTTTCTTGTGCTTGTAATGGCTTTATGAATTTTATCTTTTAACTGATCTCCCCATATTATATCTCCACTGTTATTGTAAAACTCTCTACTTACACGGGGTATTAGGTTTTGGTGTTCAAACAAAAAGTCTGTAGTACCGCCTTTGTATTTTTTACCCTCAATCTCAAACTCATAATCGTTTTGCAAAGATCTGTTAAAAAACAAGCCTCTCTGCATAAGTTCAACCTGTTGCTTTTTATCTAGATCGTTAAAATCAAATCTTCCCTCACCGCTACCACCTGCTGAAAAGATAAGATTTTTCCCTACTTGTTTGTTAGAGTTAGCCAAACCGTTAGGAAAATGTTTGTTAGCTGAGTTTAGAAGCAGACGTGAACTCTCTATTGCTTGAGCAGCTAGAACAAATATTTTTGCTTCTATCGTATGAGATTTTTTATTTTTATCGTAATAATAAGCTTTGGTAACTTTTGTTTTATCACTATCAAGTCTATACACAAAAGCTTCAGTTATTATTTTAGCATCACACTTTTGTAAAAGTGCAGCCCTTGCACTCCCTTTTGCTCCCGTTGCACACCCAAAACTACCACAAAAGTTTGAGTATGAACAACCTTTTCTATTCAACGTGTCATTTGGCAAAACAGCCCTTGGTGTTGCAAAACTCTCATAACCTAAGCTGTCACAAGCTTTGTCAAACCAGTTAGTTACTCCGTTTTCTTCTAGTTTTACATATGGAAATTCTTTTGTACTTCTTGGTTCTAAGAATTTATGCTTTTTAATCTTGCCGCTTACACCGACTACCCGCTCAACTTTTTCATAAAAAGGTTCCAGATCATCATAATCTATCGGCCAATCCTCGACATTTGCACCATCTATCTCACCATAAACTGACTTTAGTTTAAAATCATTAGGCTTCAGGCGGTGAAAATACCCACTCATAAGATTTGATGAACCCCCTACCATAGATCCGTTCCAAAAGTTCCAAGAATACTCATACCCGTCATAACGCTTTACACTTCCATCTTCTGATATTTCGTTTATTATGTGTTTTTCATCTTTTAGATCTGGTGTGAATTTATCTCGTCTTGAAACTGCGAGTTCATCTTTTGAGAAGTCTTCTTCTTTGTAGTACTTTCCTTTTTCTAAAACTACTACGTTAAAACCTGCATTTGAAAGCTCATACGCTATTGGAGAGCCACCTGCTCCACTTCCTATAATACATATATCGTAGATCATACATAAGCCTCTTTTGGTTGCGGAAGTCCTGTTTTAAAATCAAGCCATTCCCATCCTTGTCCATCTGACACACCGTATACAGGATCAGAGAAGCTAGCTTCCATAATGTATATTAGATTATCGCGTATAAAACCAGCACCCCAGTTAGTTTTAGATATAGTTTTTAATACCTCTTGTCTTTTAGCAGGTGATAATTTCACGTACGTCTGATCATAAAGTAAAACAGCTTCTTCATTAAGCCATTTTATACCGTTTTTGATAAACTTTTTATCTTCATCACTAACACGTGTGTGTTTTAATATGATCTGCATATATTTTTGAGTATCAATACCCATTGATTTAGAGTGAGGGAACAGATCCTCTTGCAAGA
The DNA here is from genome assembly GCA_041642615.1 of Sulfurimonas sp. Taxonomy (GTDB): domain Bacteria; phylum Campylobacterota; class Campylobacteria; order Campylobacterales; family Sulfurimonadaceae; genus Sulfurimonas. Next base: position 4,694 of record JBEPWC010000176.1, read on the forward strand.
GGGAAAGCGTCTCCTTTGGTGTGGTGGCAGAAAAAACACTACACCCGTTGGATATAAAAATAATTGAGCCTAAACAACCTGCTTTTAAAAATTTTCTTCTACTAAACATAAGCCTATTATACTAGCTTTCTTTACCGAAAATGACACGGTCGAGAGAATATTTACCCCCGCCGTAAGATACAAACATCAGTAAAAATAGAA
>JBEPWC010000177.1:0-4889 GCA_041642615.1 Sulfurimonas sp.
ACTTCACGCTTTTTTACAAGCTTTGGTTCAAAGCTTGAATCTCTATCTCTTGGAATAGCAACATCTATATTTCCATACTTAGATTTTATAATTTTGTCATTGTATCCATTACGATAGTTTGTTTTATCTGACTCTTGATGTTTCTCATAGCCTAAATGGGAAGTTAGTTCTTCTTGTGTTGCTGTTTGTATTACGTCTTTGAGTATGTTTTTAAACTCATCTGTAATATCATCAAGAGATGTTAACTCTCCAGTTGCAATTTGTTTTTTTAACTCTTCGTGGTTGATTAAACTCATATGTAAATCCTTAAATTAATTCACTTGATTAGTTTATCAAATGAATCTAGTTTTTAAGGTTTACACAGTTGTTTTTACGCTCCCTTTTATGATTTTAATATTTGAAATCCATCGTCATTCCCAACTTGATTGGGAATCTTAACTTGTTCCAAAACTAATTAGTTTTGGAACTACCCTTTGCTCTGTTCTTGAGCTTCCGCGATGATTTTTTAAAAAATCATCCATCAGCTCAAAGCAAAGGGCATCATCGAACGCTTTAGCGTTCTCCTCTTTTCTTAGCCTTAAACAACAAAGGCGTTCCCGTAAAATCAAAAGCTTCTCTTAGTTTATTTGTAAGGTATCTTCTGTATGTAAAGTGAAGTCCTTTTGGTTTGTTCATAACTATAGCTATCTTTGGTGGGCGTGTCTCATACTGTGTTGTATAGTATATGCGGATCACTTGACCATGCATAGTTGGTAGTTGGTGGCGTTGCTGTGCTTTGTCTATAACTTCGTTTAGTCGTGATGTCGGTATTCTTTGTGAGTAGTTTTCATTTATCTTTAGTATCATATCAAAGAGCTTGTCTACACGCTGGTTAGTACTAGCTGATAGTGTAATGATCGGTGCATATGCTAAAAATTTAAATCTATCTCTTACTTCGTTTTTGATCTTTTCAAACTCATTTTTATCGGCTAAATCCCACTTGTTTAGAACTATGATACATGCAAGTCTGTTTTGATCAACAAGCCCTGCGATCTTCTCATCAAGGTCTAAAAAAGGCTCACTAGCATCAAGTACTACCAAAGCCATGTTAGCATTCTCAAGCATTTCACGAGTCCGCATAAGAGCATATCTCTCGATCCCATCTATTTTTCCGCGACGTCTAAGCCCTGCGGTGTCAACAAACGTGATCTGTTTGTCTTTATAATCTACACTCTCATCAATTGGGTCTATTGTTGTACCACTTACATCACTTACAACTGAACGCTCCTCTTTTAAAAGTGCATTTAGTAAAGAGCTTTTTCCAACATTTGTTCTACCAATGATCGCTACTTTTATATGGTTTAGATCGTTTTCATCAAACTCTTTTATCTTGTCGTTTTGAGCAAAGATCGAGTCGTCTTCAACCTCTTCTTCATCGGTGTAGAAGTAACCATCCTCATCCTCTTCAAACTGAGTGAAAAAATCATCTAGATCTTCATCATATGTTTCTAACTCAGGTTCACTTACGATCTCTTCATCTTCCTCTTTTATGATGTCAGATTCTGGGATCTGTTCATACACCCAGTCAAGCAGTGCAACAGTTCCACGGTTATGCGAAACAGATACTCCAAAGATAGCATCACATCCAAACTCATAAAAATCCCACAGCTTATCCTTCATCTTGTCGTTGTCTATTTTGTTAACCACAAGTGCTACATCTTTACCCATGTTTTGCAACTCATAAAAAAGCTTTTTGTCTTCATCTTCTGGGATCCCCTTGCCGTCAACCATATAGAGGATAATATCTGCCTTATGAGCAGCTTTTAGTGACATCTCTTTTATCTTGTCATAAAGTTGGCACCCTTTGTCCAATCCACCAGTATCAAGAAGTAGGGCACGTTTGTTGTTTATGTGTACTTCACGTCTTTTTACATCGCGAGTAGTTCCAGCTAGATCAGATGTGATAGCATCTCTTTTTTTAATAAGCCTATTAAAAAGTGAGCTTTTTCCAACATTTGGACGACCTATAATTGCGATTTTTTTCATGATTTACCTTACTTAGTTGTATGTATGTATAGAGTTAAAAGTGGTTAAGTGTTTTTGGAATTGTACCAAAATAATATTATAAAGACTATAAATCTAATTCATTAGAGTGTTTATCTATAATAAGCACTCTCTATAACTGCAGTAATATTAATATCTTTTGAAGCGAGAGTTTGTCTAATGCACGGGATATTGCTACTATGCTTTGTTTTGGTTGTGTGGTTACACAACCAGAGATAAGAAAAGCAATATAGCAGATAGAAAAAAGTTTATTAGTTAGTAGGGAATTCTTTTTCCAACTCTTCTAAGGCATTTTTAGATTGGAACTGTTGCCATAAAGCGTTGTCGTTTCTAAAACTAGATTGTACAGCATTTTTTACTTCGCTGTTTACATTTGATTCAGGCACTGTTACTAAAAGATATAAGTTGCCAGCATCTGAAGTCCAAGAATCTACCGCTTTAGAACCTCTAAGATCAACTTTTGCAATCTGTTTTGAAACAGCAGTAGTCACTTGATCAACAGTTTCAGAATCACCATTACCAGTTGTACGTGTAAATGTTTCAACTTTATCTTTAACTTGAGACTCGATCTGCTGTGCAAGATCGCTTCTACCATTAGCTAAAGCTACTTTTTTCATATGACCTATACCAGCGGCAGATTTTTTTGCTACACCTACACCCGCATATGAACCCTCAACCATAGGTACACAAGTCCACTTTGGAGCAAGTTGTCCATCTTGTTTACATGCAAAACTTGGTTCTTTTGGTTTAGGCTTATCACTACAACCTGTTATAGCAACGGCTAATAAAGTAGCTAAAGCCACTGATGAAATTGTTTTGATCATTATGCTTTTCCTTTAATGCATTAGTTTAAAAAATTATACTCTTATGAGTCTTAAATGTAAATTATTAAAATCTATTTAACACCTATAAAATTAAATACTCCAAGTTTACTAATCATACTTTTTTGATGCATTATTGTTTGGGCTTTTGCGTCGCGATAGCTTTTTCTAGACTTAGCTGAAAATGTGTGTTGTCTAAATGCCACTTTGTTTTTGTTTAGATCATAAGTAGTGTATTTAACCAACGCTTTTGATCTGTAAAAGCCATACTCTTGTTTATTTTCAGTATCTGATGTAATTATTAGTTTAAGTGATGCATCACTCTTTGATTTAGGATTAAGTTTCAGACCAGTGGAAGATAGTGCATCTTTTAAGCTTTTTACATATATTCTAGAGTCCATATCTGATAGTAGATAGATACTTAGTTCATTTTTTAATTTGGAGTATTGCTCTATCATAGTGTTTAAATAGTCTATATCTTTAAATACATCAGTGCTTAAAGTAGTTTCTTTTGCTTGAGTGATAGAAGCTAGTTTTGGAAAAAGCTCCATATTTTTGTTTAGTATGCTGTATGTTTTGATTAAAGGATCTGTATGTTTTATTTGATTATATAGTAAACGAGATTCTTTAAATCTTTCTAATGAGATTGCATTAAAGTTGTCAAAAACTGCTTTTCTGGAAAGTTTCAAAAGTATAAGCTGCTTTGCATTATATTTTGCAGTTTTTTCAACTTTCAAACCACTAAGAGACATTGTGTTAATCAACTTCTCATTCTCTTGTATTATTTGTGAGATGATTTCTTGAGTATCTACTATAATTTTAGTAGTTTTGTTTTTAAATTTTGAGTTTAAATCTTGTATGATCTCATTTCTCATATTTGCAATAGCATCATTTTTAGCACTTGTTATGCTCTCTCCAGAACCAACAGCGTAGAAAAATTTAAAATCTTTAGGTTTTGATGTGTACCAACTTGGAGCTTGTGTTGGTTTAGGTGCTGAACATGCAGTAAACAAAGCTACTATTATTGACATTATTATGTATTTAAACATATTGTCTCCTGTTTTATTGGATATAAAATTTTATCTTAAAAGTTTTAAATAATACTTGATGTGTATAATTCTGGTTATGAAATATTATGGATATGAAAACTTCAGAGAAGATACAAGAAAATTAATTGAACACTCAAAAGGTTTTAAGCCTCAAGCTATAATAGCAATTGCACGTGGAGGTTTAAGTATAGCTCACTGCATGGCAGAGGGTTTAGATATACGAGAGGTTCATGCTTTAAGAACAGAACTTTATGATAATACTAAAAAAAGAGACTCTATAAGCGTATTTAACAATTGTGAAATTTTTGATTCAGTTAAAAGGGTTATAGTGGTTGATGATATATCTGATAGTGGAGATACACTAGATGCCGTTATGAAAGATTTAAAGAAAAAAAATCCAACTATAGAGTTTAAGACAGCTACACTATTTTATAAAAAGACCTCCATATATCGACCAGATTATTGGATTAATGAAGCTGATGAATGGATAGAGTTCTTTTGGGAGAAAGACTTTTAGTATCTAATTGTCTTAGTATCCACAGTAGTTTCCATCACACCCAGGAACGGAGCCTGCATCTTTTGCATTTCCAATTAGAAACTTTTTAAGATACTTGGCTCTTTTTTTTGTAAAATAACCCTCATTCATTGCTTTATCTGCTTCAGGGTATTTTTCATGTATGGTTTTAAATGGGGTTTTGGAACTGTAATAAATCTGCTCCCATTCCATAACTGTGTGCATTTTAGCACCACGAAATGGACTTCCATGACACTCTAGACACATCTTTTTATACACTTTCATCCCCTTAGAATTATATGCATAAAGACTTTGTGTAAATATTAATAGCAAAGCTATCATAATTGTTTTTTTCACTGTTTTTTCCTTTTAGCTAGTCTTTTTTTAACATCTTTTAAAATAAAGTTAAAATCAAAAGTGTCCCAATATCCAAGCGAATAGTCTATGATATTTTCATCATTG
>JBEPWC010000178.1:0-4875 GCA_041642615.1 Sulfurimonas sp.
GTATATTTGGCCCAATAGCTCGTGAAGTGCGTTATGCTGGATTTATGAAGATTGTATCTCTTGCTCCGGAGGTTGTTTAATGGCAAAGTTTAGTTTCAAAAAAGGCGATACTGTAGAGATTATCGCTGGAGATGACAAAGGTACAAAAGCAACTATACTTTCTGTAATGCCTAAGAAAAATAAGGTTATTGTAGAGGGTTGTAAAATTGCTAAAAAAGCTGTAAAACCAACTGAAGAAAACACTAAAGGCGGACATATTAATAAAGAGATGCCAATAGATGTTTCAAATGTTCGTAAAGTGGAGGCGTAATTATGGCTCGTATGAAAGAAAAGTATTTAAGCCTTAAACCAGAGATCCAAAAAGAACTAGACATTAAAAATGTTATGGAAGTTCCAGGTCTTGAGAAAATAGTTATATCTGTTGGTGCTGGTTTTGCAATGAAAGATAACAAGCTTATCCAAAGCATTGAAGATACTATTACTAAAATAGCTGGTCAAAAAGCTTCAACTGTAATAGCTAAAAAATCAGTAGCTGGTTTTAAAGTTCGTGAGGGTATGCCGGTTGGTGTACGTGTTACACTTCGTGGTGAAAACATGTATAACTTCTTTGATCGTTTAGTTGCTATAGCTCTTCCACGTGTGAAAGATTTCCGTGGTGTTGCTAGAAACGGTTTTGATGGTCGTGGTAATTTTAACTTTGGTTTGCAAGAGCAGTTAATCTTCCCAGAGATTACTTATGACTCAATTATGCAGATACATGGTATGAACATTACAGTTGTAACTTCAGCTGAAAATGATAAGGCAGGGTTTACTCTACTAGAGAAATTAGGTATGCCTTTTACTAAAGGGAGTAACTAATGGCTAAGAAGTCAATGATTGCTAAAGCAGCACGTACACCTAAGTTTAAAGTTCGTGGTTATACACGTTGTCAGATTTGTGGTCGTCCACATTCAGTACTTAGAGATTTTGGTATTTGTCGTGTTTGTTTTAGAAAAATGGCAAACGAAGGTATGATCCCAGGTGTTAGAAAGTCTTCTTGGTAGAACTAAAAACGCACTAGTGCGTTTGTTAACTTACTGATTAGAAACTCCTAACAATTAGCAGTTTAGAATTGTCTAAATTAGCAATATAAAGGAAAAAAATGATTAATGATTTAGTATCAGATGCGTTAACTCGTATTCGTAATGCTGGTTCAAGAAAGCTAGATGTTACTACGCTTGTTCACTCAAAGAGTGTTGAGGCTTTAGCTAACATCTTAGTAGAAAAAGGTTATATTGATAGTTGTAACGTGATCGAAGATGGCGTTAAAAAGACTATCAAAGTTGTATTAAAATATGATGATAACGGTAACACTGTTATTAATGAAATGAAAAGAGTATCTAAGCCTGGACGTCGTGTTTATAAAGGCAAAGAAGATATAAAACGTTTCAAGAATGGTTATGGTACTATCGTAGTATCTACATCTAAAGGCGTTCTTCCTAACGATAAAGCTTACGAGCTTGGTATCGGTGGTGAAGTAATGTGTACTATTTGGTAGAAAGGAGATAACATGTCAAGAATTGGAAAAAGACCAGTAGATTGTGGCGCTGATGTTAAAGTTAGCACTAATGGAGATGTTATTACTTTTACTAAAGGTAACAAAAGCGTTGATCTAGATACAAAAGGAAATGTTGACTTTAACATTGACGGAAACATTATAACTTTTGAAACAAAATCAGAAGATAAAAAAGATATAGCTTTTTGGGGAACTTACCGTGCTCTAGCTCAAAATGCAGTAACTGGATTAGTATCAGGTTATGAAAAGAAACTTGAGATCAACGGTGTTGGTTATAGAGCTGCTGTTCAAGGCAAAGTTCTTAATCTACAATTAGGTTTTTCACACGATATCAACTACGATATGCCAGAAGGCTTAGAAGCGTCAGTTGAGAAAAATGTGATTACGTTAAAGAGCCATGACAAACAATTAGTTGGTCAATGTGCAGCTGAGATCAGATCTTTCCGTCCACCAGAGCCTTACAAAGGTAAAGGTGTTAAATATGTTGAAGAGCATATTGTACGTAAAGCTGGTAAAACAGCGGCTAAATAGAGGAGGGCATATTAGATGAACGCAAAAGTATTAAGAACAAAATTAGCTACACGTATTAAGCGTAAGCGTCGTATTCGTGCAAAAATATCTGGTAGTGCTACACTTCCTCGTGTTTCTGTGTTTCGTTCAAACCGTTATTTAAGTGTACAAGCTATCAATGATGATACAGCTACAACAATAGTGGGGATGAATTCAAAAGCTATCAACCAAAAAGCTAACAAAGAGGGTGCTGCTGCACTAGGTGAGGCATTTGCTGCTAAACTTAAAGAAGCTAACATCTCTGAAATAGCGTTTGATAGAAATGGTTACCAATACCACGGTGTAATTGCTGCATTTGGTGACGCACTTCGTGCAAACGAAATTAAGTTCTAGGGGTTAAAATGGAAATCAATAGAGAAGATTTTGAAGAATCAATTGTAAATATTGGTCGTGTTACTAAAGTTGTAAAAGGTGGTAGAAGATTTCGTTTTACAGCTTTAGTTGTAGTTGGTGACAAGAATGGTACTGTAGGTTTTGGAACTGGTAAAGCTAAAGAGGTTCCAGATGCTATTAAAAAAGCTGTAGATGAGGCGTTTAAAAACTTATCAACAGTTAGTATTAAGGGTACTACTATTGCACATGATATTGAGCATAAATTTAACGCTAGTCGTGTTTTGTTAAAGCCAGCATCTGAAGGTACAGGGGTTATCTCTGGTGGAGCTATGCGTCCAGTTTTAGAGCTTGCAGGTATTCAAGACATTTTGACTAAGTCAATTGGCTCAAATAATCCAAATACTGTTGTTCGTGCTACAATCGAAGCACTTTCACGCTTAAAAGGATAGAAAATGGGTATTGAGAATTTAACTCCGGCGGAAGGTTCTACTTCTAGCCGTAAAAGAGTTGGACGTGGACAAGGTTCTGGTACTGGTAAGACTGCAGCTCGTGGTCAAAAAGGTCAAAAATCTCGTTCAGGTTACAAAATAAAAAGAAACTTCATTGGTGGTCAGTTACCACTTGCGAAGATCATGCCAAAGATAGGTTTTAGCACAAAAAATGTTAAGCCTTACGCAATTAATGTTGAAAAAATCAAAGCAGTAGCTGAACTAGATGAGATCACAATGGAGAGTATCCGTAGTGTTCACAAAATAGCAGCTTCAGTTGAGAAAGTTAAATTGGTTGGTGCCTCTGCAAAAGATTTAGCATCAAAGATTAAAGACGACAACGTTACAACAACAGGAAAATAGCGTGAATAAAGATCTAGTTAATAAGATACTTATTACAATCGGGTTTTTATTTATTTACCGCCTACTGGCATATGTGCCAGTCCCTGGCGTTGATACAGCTGTTATAGCTTCTTTCTTTGATTCACATCAATCAGATGCACTTGGTCTTTTTAATATGTTCAGTGGAAACGCTGTTGAGAGACTATCTATCATTTCACTAGGTATTATGCCTTATATCACCGCTTCAATTATTATGGAACTTTTAGCTGCAACATTTGCACCACTTGGTCAGATGAAAAAAGAGCGTGATGGTATGGTAAAATATATGCAAATAATCCGTTATGCTACTATTGTTATTACTATTATCCAAGCAATTGGTGTAAGTGTAGGTCTTCAGAGTTTAACAGGGCCATCTGGTAATAGTGCAATTCTAGCTGATCACAATACATTTATTTTAATTGCTGCTGTTTCGATGCTAGCTGGTACAATGCTTTTAATGTGGATCGGTGAGCAGATAACTCAAAGTGGTATTGGAAACGGGATTAGTTTGATCATATTTGCAGGTATAGTTTCAGCTATCCCTTCAGCTATTGGACAAACTATTGAGATGGTAAATACTGGTGCGATGAGCTTCTTAACTGTTTTAGCAATTTTAGCTCTGATCTTAGCTACAGTAGGTGTGATCATCTACGTTGAGCTTGGTGAGAGACGTGTACCAGTTACATACGCTAAAAAAACTATGATGCAAAATCAAAACAAAAGAGTTATGAACTATATACCTATCAAAGTTAACCTTTCAGGTGTTATCCCAGTTATCTTTGCTTCGGCTATACTTATGTTTCCTATGACGGTTTTATCATCAAGTACTAACCCTACAATCCAAGCAATTGCTGATCTGTTAAATCCAAATGGATATTTTTTCCAATTTTTAACATTTCTTTTTGTAGTGTTCTTTGCATTTTTCTACGCATCGATTACATTTAATGCAAAAGATATCTCAGACAACCTAAAAAGACAGGGTGGTTTTATACCAGGTATCCGTACCGGCGATGCTACTAAGGAGTTTTTAAATACAACAGCTTCTAATCTTACGATCACAGGTGCACTTTACCTTGGTCTTGTAGCAACGCTTCCTTTTATGATCATACAAGGGATGGGTGTTGGATTCTTTTTTGGTGGTACAGCGGTTCTGATCGTTGTTCAAGTTGCACTTGATACAATGAGAAAGATCGAGGCTCAGGTTTATATGAGCAAATATCAAACTCTTAGTGCGGTTGGTCTGTAAAAATGGCGATTTCGCTAAGAAAACCACAAGAGATAGAAAAACTTCGCGCCGCCAACAAGATTGTTGCCGGTGCACTAGACCTACTTAAAAACAACACTAAACCTGGAGTCTCTTTATTGGAGCTTGATGCTATGGCTGAAGATTACATACGAAGTCATGGTGCAAGACCATCTTTCAAAGGTCTTTACGGTTTTCCTGCTAGTGTTTGTTGTTCGCTAAATCCAGTTATTATTCACGGTATACCAACTGATTATAAGCTCCAAGAGGGCGATGTGATCGGCTATGACATTGGAACTGAGCTT
>JBEPWC010000179.1:0-2933 GCA_041642615.1 Sulfurimonas sp.
AACAACTTCCTCTTCTTGGAACTGCTCAGATTCTTCTTTTATCTCTTTTTCTTTTTTTTCAGACATAATGGTTAAATTAGACTCCTTTGTTTTAAAAAGCTGTCAGTATTATGACATATGAGTGTAATAATGTCAAGTTTTAATTAAATGAATTTGTTTAGCTTACTTTAGTCTAATTGACTCAAGTATGTGCACTACTGTGAAGAATCTGCTAAAGTCAAGCAAAATAGGACCTCATAGGTGTTTTTTTTGGCGGTGTTTATAGCTTGGTTTAGTGTAGAGCCTGTTGTTATTATGTCATCTACCAGTATGATTTGTTGGTATTTTAGATCTTTTAACTCAAAATCTCGTGGGTTTTGTAAACGAAACTGTTTACTTTTTCCTGAGTAATTTATGTCATTTTTTGCTATGAGTTTATTTTGTAGTGGCTTGATCTGTTTTGAGTTAAGGTGCTTGTTTAAAATAGCTGTATGGGAGTATCCATTTTTTGTGTGATCATCTACTGCTACTGAGTTAATGATCTGTTTATATTCAAATTCTTCAGCAAACCTCTTAAATGAGTTTTTTGCAAGTATATTATATATATAGTATCCTAGATCTGTGTGTTTGGTGTGTAAAAGCTCTTTTATATCTTTATATTTATAAAAAGATATAACCTGAGTATTTTGTATTTTTCTTTTGTATATTTGAGGTTTTAAAAAGTTATCTTGGCAATGGTAGCAGATGTGTGTGAGTGAAAAGTTCTCACAAAGTAAACATTTCATTTTATCCCTTATATACGCAAGTATACTATATTCTTAATCATAGTTACATTATATGTTTTAATAGTAAACTTTGATTTATAAGTAGATTAGTGGTATACTTTATTTGGGTCTAGAGTGAAAGGATGTATTATGAAAACTCTAAAAATAATAGCTAGCAGTTTATTTATAGCTGCTTTGTCGTTTGGTTTTGTTGGTTGTAGTAGTGATAGTGATAGCACATCTAATTTAAGAGGTTCACCGGTTGCTATTGAAGATGTAAATGATGCTAAGTTAGCAGTTTCTGCAACTAGTTTAATAATAGAATTAGGTACTGAAGATATGGCTCAATATGCAGATATAGATGCAATCCCTCATGCTGCATCACCAGCCTTAGCAATATCATTAGCCCCTGTAAATGAAGAAGTATATTGTCAAAGATGGGATGAAAATACAACAGGTACTTTTAGTGCTGTTGGTGAAGAATCTGAAACAAGTATAGATATGACCTATACATTTAATGAATGTTGGATTAGTAACACTAATAGATTAAATGGTAAACTAAAAATGTCAGGTACTGTTGATGATAATGGGCTTGCAACCTTAAATGTTCAAGCAACAAACTACACTATGGTTGGTGAGTATGTTATGAACACTTCTTCTGTTTCAAAATTTTATCCTGAAGGACCAAATAATAGTATTGATATTTTACTTAATGGTAAAATTGAGAAAATCTACGCTTTTGAAGTAAGTGCCAACATTGGTTATGAAAATTTTCATTATGTTGAGGATGTAGATGGGAACGAAGAAATAACTGGTAAAGTGAGTATATCTGGCTCACAAAATTCATGTTCAGATGGTATCTATACCCTTGAAACATTAGAAAAAATAGTTTCAAATAGTGAAGGAATACCTACTGATGGAAAACTCAAAATCAATGGTACTACATTTGAGTTTAATAGTGAAGGTACTGTTAGTTTAACGTTTGCTGATGGTTCAACTGATCAATTTGATTTTGCAGATGTAGAAGATGCAAACTGTACTGAGTAGTTCCTCTTAGCAAGATTAAGTATTTAATCTTGCTGCTAGTCCATCTTTAAAACTGACATAAATGCTTCTTGAGGAAGTTGTACTTTACCTATAGATTTCATACGTTTTTTACCAGCTTTTTGTTTCTCAAGAAGTTTACGCTTACGGGTGATATCTCCACCATAACATTTAGCCGTAACATTTTTACCCATAGACTTAACAGTCTCACGAGCGATTATTTGACTCCCCAAAGATGCTTGAACAGCTACTTCAAATAACTGACGAGGGATCTCCTCTTTCATGTTTTTAACTAAGATACGTCCACGAGAAAGGGCTTGACTTTTTGGTACCACTACACTTAGTGCATCCACGATCTCGCCTGCTACTCTAATGTCAAGTTTGACAAGATCACCAACTTTAAAGTCGATCGGTTCATAATCAAACGAAGCGTAACCCTTTGAGATCGATTTTAGATTGTCATAGAAATCAACAACTATCTCATTCATAGGGATTTCATACTCAAGTAGGACTCTATCTTCGTTAAGGTAGGTCATCTTAGTTTGGTTTCCACGTTTATTTACAAGTAGAGTTATTATGTTACCTACATATTCAGCTGGTGTAATAACAGTAGCTCTTACATATGGCTCTTCAATTCTATCTATTTTATTTATCTCTGGAAGTTCAGATGGGTTTTGTACATCTACCCTTTCCCCACTGTTTAAGTAAACATTATATATAACAGATGGAGCAGATGCTATTAGGTCTAAGTTAAACTCACGCTCTAGCCTCTCCTTTATAACCTCCATATGAAGCATCCCTAAAAAGCCAACACGAAAACCAAACCCAAGTGCTACGGATGTTTCAGGTTCAAAAGAGAGTGAGGAGTCATTTAGTTTTAGCTTCTCAAGTGCATCACGAAGATCTTCAAACCTGTCGGTATCTATTGGAAATATGCCAGCAAATACAAACGGCTTTGCAGGTTCATAGTCTCCAACTGGTTCTGCAGTAGGGTTTTTAGCATCGGTTAGAGTATCACCTACACTTACAACACTTACATCTTTTAGACCAAGGACCACTACACCGATCTCACCAGTTTTTATGGAGTCTGTCTTGATCTTTTTCATAGGGTGTGGGTACATAAGATCTAGTATGTTATGCTCCTCA
>JBEPWC010000179.1:2943-4845 GCA_041642615.1 Sulfurimonas sp.
TTCGCCATCAAAAACACGAACAAGTGCTAATGCTCCAAGGTATTGATCAAACCATGAGTCATAAATGATAGCCTTAGTTGTAGCGTCAGGATCGCCAGTTGGAGCAGGTATACGATCAACTATTGCATCACATAGCTCACGAATCCCTATACCGCTTTTTGCTGAAGTTAAAATAGCATCTGTCGCATCTATGCCAATAGCTTCTTCGATCTCTTCAGCTACACGTTCAGGCTCAGCTGCAGGTAGGTCTATCTTGTTTATAACTGGGATAAGTTCTAGATCGTTGTCTAGTGCTAAGTAAACATTCGCGATCGTTTGAGCTTCAACCCCTTGAGCAGCATCTACGATCAAAAGAGCACCATCACTAGAAGCTAAAGACTTGCTAACTTCATATGAAAAATCAACATGACCCGGAGTGTCTATAAGGTTTAATATATAAGGTACTCCATCTTTGACATAGTTAAGGCGAACAGACTGAGCTTTTATGGTGATTCCACGCTCTTGTTCTATATCCATAGTGTCCATCATCTGGCTTCCAAGCTCACGTTCAGTTACGCTTCCACACTCTTGAATGATCCTATCAGCTAGTGTGCTTTTTCCGTGATCAATATGTGCTATGATTGAAAAGTTTCTAATATTTTTCAAATAAATTTCCTACTCAAGAATATAATATTTCGAATTGTACTAAAATAGTACTAATAAAGTTGTTAAACAGGTTCTAACTTAGGACTTGTTTGTTAAAAATGGCGTAAATAAATGGCTATTACAAGGATTGCAAGGCTCACAAGCCATCCTAAAATATAGACGATTCTAGACTGTTTAGCTTTTTGCTTTTCAAGCCAGCCTCGAGGACGTATACCCTTAAGATCGAAAACAATTTTACTTGCGAGGTTTACGCATACAATGTTTACGATTAGTAGTAAAGCTGAACTAGTAGCAAGAGAGATATTTCCATATCCGAGCATTAGTCCAAGTGCTGCTGCAGGTGGAAGTAAAGCTACCGCAACCATAACTCCAACCAATACGCTTGATAAACCAGTCGTTAAAGATAACGCTGCTGCAGCACCTGACGCAAGTGCTAAAGCAGCGGAATCTATACCGACTACCGTGCGTAGCATTAGTTCATGACTTATCTTTTCAGAAGACCAAAATATTCCCAAAATTGCAGGTATTGCTATTGCCAAAAGTAATCCCGCTAAAAGGGTTTGCACCGACTTCCATATCAAAGATAAATCGCCAAGGGCAGTTCCTAAACTTAGAGCTAGGTTTGGCCCAAGTAAGGGTGCTATCACCATTGCACCAATCACAACAGCTACATTGTTTGTAATAAGACCAATCGCTGCTACAAGTGAGGATAATATAACTAGGACAATAAAATTAAGATCAAGACGCACATCTTTTTCCACACCTTCATATAGTGCTTCACGTGCTTGTGTTGCAGCATCTTCTTGTTTACGTTCCTCTTCATCGGGTTTTGGCAGAGACATATCTACTGGAAGGACAACTACACGTACATGTGAGTGTTCGCTCAATAGACTTTGAAGATTGTCCAGTACCTTTTGAAGCTTATCATCACTTATTAGCATCCACATCTGTTGCATCCCGTCTTCTGCCACAACACCAAGTCTAAAATCTTGTACTTTTTCTGCTTTAGCCATTTCTGATACAATTTTTGAACTATCAGCGTTAGCGATGATTTCTACATATTTCATAATAATACTACAACGTTAAGCCTTTTTGAGGGTACTTACAATATATAATAAAAGAACAGCACCAATCGTAGCCATGATAATAGCACCGAGTAAGCCACCTGTCGTTATTCCAAGAAATCCAAAGACAAAACCACCTAATAGGGCACCAATAATCCCTACAATAACGTTGCCTACAAGACCAAACCCTTTT
>JBEPWC010000180.1:0-4830 GCA_041642615.1 Sulfurimonas sp.
ATCTTGTCTTTTTTCCCAGTCTGTAAGCTTTACAATAGTTGCTGCTGCAAATGTACGCTCAGAAAAGGTCATAAAGTCTAAACCTGCGAACTGGACTATGTTTTTTACATTTTCTTTATCTGGAGACACTATGTTGTAGATCTCTTTTGTAAGATCATCAGTCCTACTTAGTGAAGCAGCAGGTGGGTTGTATGAAAATACAAATATAGTACCCTTGTCTTCAGTTGGAACAAGTGAGGTTTTCATATCTTTAAAAAGATCATATGTTATAAAGATCAGCCCACCAAAAAGTAATACACTTAAAAATGAGTATCTTATAGTTAGTTTTATAGCTTTAGAATAACCCCTAGTAGCCCAGTCAAAAAAGCTGTTAAACCACTTAAAGAAGTACTTTGGTTCTTTGTGAGTTGGCTTTAGAAGTGCTGCACAAAGTGATGGTGTAAGTGTAAGTGCCACAAGCCCAGAGATAGCTAAGGATATAACAATGGTTACAGCAAACTGTCTGTACATCTCACCACTAAGCCCACCTAAGAATGCAACTGGTATAAATACAGCTGAGAGAACTAAGACGATCGCAACAAGTGCACCAGAGACCTCTTTCATAGCTTTCATGGAAGCTTCAAATGGACTAAGCCCCTCTTTTATATGCCTCTCTACGTTTTCAATAACAATAATAGCATCATCAACCACAATACCTATGGCTAAAACCAAACCAAAAAGCGTAAGGAGGTTTATGCTAAATCCTAGCATATACATACCAGCAAATGCACCAAGAATAGATACAGGAACTGCTAAAATAGGGATCATGGTCGCACGCCAGTTTTGTAAAAACAAAAAGATAATTAAAATAACTAATATAATAGCTTCAATAAAAGTTTTTATAACCTCATTTATAGATACTTGAACAAAGTCTGTTATGTCATAAGGTATTTTATAAGAGATATCTTCAGGGAAGTTTTTACTAGCCTCAACCATAGTCTCTCTAACAGCTGCAGCTGTCTCTATGGCGTTTGCATCACTTTGTAAAAAGATACCCATTGGGATAGCTGGAGAGTTGTTTAGCTTAGTTTTCATAGAGTAGCTTTTTGAGCCTAACTCAACTACAGCTAAGTCTTTTAACTTTAGAGCACTTCCATCTTCGTTTGACTTTATAATGATCTCACCAAACTGTTCAGGATCACTTAGCCTCTCAGGTGTTTCTAGTGTATATGTAAACATCTGTGAATCTGCTATAGGTTCAGCCGATAGCTTTCCTGCAGCGTACTGTTCATTTTGCTCACGGATTGAGCTTACTAGATCATTAACAGTGAGTGAGTACTTTTTAAGTTTTAGTGGATCTATCCAAACGCGAATAGAGTAGTCTTTTGCACCAAAAATTCTTACATCTCCAACACCTTTTATACGTTTTAGATCATCAACAACGTTCATAAGTGCATAGTTAGAGATGTAAGTTATATCTTTTGTTTGTTCTGGTGAGTTTAAGATCACAACTTGAAGCATGTCTGGACTTCTCTCAGATACCGTTACACCTTGACGCTTTACCTGTTCTGGTAAGTTTGTTAAGGATGCTTGGACACGGTTGTTTACATCGATCTTTGCATCATCTGGATCTGTACCTGTCTCAAAAAACACACTTATACTTAAAGCTCCACTATCTGATGATTGTGAGTTCATGTATAGCATGTTTTTTGCACCATTGATCTGCTCTTCTAGCGGAGCTGCAACGGTTTTAGATATGGTCTCAGCACTAGCCCCTGGATATGCAGTTGAGACTACGATCTGTGGAGGTGATACTCTAGGGTACTCTGAAACTGGCAGGGAAAACATAGATATGATCCCAGCAAGAACGATCACAATCGACATTACAGCTGAAAATACAGGTCTTTTAATAAAAAATGCTGAAAACATTTTACTCTCCACCCATAGGTGCTACTTTAGCGTTTGGTCTAACTTTTGCAATGTTGCTTGCTACGATCTGTTCACCATCTTTTAAACCTGAGTTTATAATAGCCATACCGTTTGCAGTGTCGATCACATTAACTGGTCTTACAGTAGCACTGCCATCTTTGATCACATAAACCATATTTCCCTCTGGGGTTTTTAGAAGTGTGTTTTGAGGTATTTGTGCTACATTGTCATAACTAAAGCCGCCCAAAATAACTTCAACAAAAGATCCGATCACAAGGTCTTTATCTTTGTTTTTTAGTTTTGCACGGATAAGTAAAGTGTCTGTTTTAGAGTCAAGTTTTACAGCTATGTAGTCAACTTTCCCCTTGTGTATTTTATTACCAACTTTTACAGAGATCTCTGAGCCTTTTTCGATCTGAGATTTATACTGTGCTATGTCACTACTTGAGATTGAAAACTCAGCATAAACTGTGTCTATTGCTGTTATTGTTGTAAGGGTAGAGTTTTGAGATGCTATGTAACTTCCCTCATCACTATTGCTAATCCCTACAATACCACTGATTGGTGCTTTGATCGTTGTATAGTCGTACTTTATTTGAGCATTTTTTAACTCAGCTTCTGTTCTTTTTAGCTCAGCTTCAGCGTTTTCATAAGCGTATACCGTGTTGTCGTAGTCTTGTTCGCTTATAGCTTTTTGTTCAAACAAGTAAGAAACTCTCTTGTAGTCTTTTTGAGCTTTTTTATAGTTTGCTTTTGCTTTTAGGTGTGCTGCTTTTAAGGTATCAAGATTAGCTTTGTACTCATCTTTTTCGATCTCATATAGAAGTTCACCTTTTTTTACATACGATCCCTCTTTGAAATTTTCTGTCATTAAAAGCCCACTAACACGAGCTACTACATCTACCTCTTGGTAAGGTTTTAGTATAGCAGAGTAGTTTTTGTCAAAGTTCACTTTTTGTAGTTTTACACTGTGTGCTTTTACAGGTATAGCAGGCATCTGCTGTTGCTTTTGAGGTGCTGATGCTTGTTTCTCATCTGAACACCCTGAAAATAGTATAGCAGCTGTTGCTAAAGATATGGCTAGTTCTCTCATTATAAATACTCCTTAATATTCTTTCCGCTGTAGTAAATCAGTTCAGCTTTTTTAACTTCATAATCATAAAGTGCTCTTTTGTAACCACGACTTGCTTCATACTTCTCACTCAGTGCTTGAAGATACGCAATGTTGTCTACGATCCCATTTTGGTAACGAAGTTTTATAAGCTCATATGTAGCACTTGCAGCCTCTAGTGTTGACTTTGTTGCGTTGATTTTATCTTTTGAGATCTTAAGTGATCTCTTTGCAAGTCTATAGTCTACATCTGCAACAGCTTTTTGGTGTTCTAAAACAGATAGGTTACTTAGGTACTCCTCATATGTAGCTTCATACTTTTTAGTTGTTGAACCAAAATCAAGTATATTCCAAGATACATTTAGACTCGCAATATTTTGAGTGTCAATCATAAAACTACTAGTTGGTTTATCGTCGTACTCGTACTCATTATGAGTTAATCTGTTGTTAAAATACAGAGTAGGGTAGTTAGCACTTTTTATAGACTCAGCACTGTATTTTAAAGCATCTACCTCATACTCTAGACTTTTTATATCGTGTCTTAGTTTTTTGTTTTGATCATCTGTGTAGTTTAGAGATGATCCATCATCTATGTTGTCGATCTTTGTTGTAGTGTAGTACTCTAAAGTGTGGAGAACTTTTTGTATGTTTAGTTCGATCTCCTGTAGTGAAACGTTTGAGTTTTTTACACGTGAGTCGATCTTAAGAACTTCATCTTCAGTAGCAGAACCACTCTTAAAAAACATCTTTAGTCTATCTAGTTCAGCAGTTAGTTGTTCTATCTCTTGTTTGGTAACTCTTTTGTCTGAGAGTAAAGATAGGTACTCAAAGTAGAGTCTTGAAACATCTAAAGATATATCGTTTTTTATAGCTTCAAGATTTTTATCTTTTGCATCTATGTTAGAATCTAGCTGCTTATAAAGATCGTACTTCTTTCCACCGTCATAAAGCATATACTTTAGATTTGCATATGCTCTAAGAGTATTTTTTGGTGTTGCTATGTTCTCTTTAGAGGCATTTTCAATGCTAGCACCCACCTCTATGGTTGGAAGGTAAGAACTTTTTGTACTATCTAAGTTTTTCTCGCTCGCACTAAGGGAGTGCTGTGCAGACTTAACTAGTCTGTTTTTGTGTGCAGTCTCTACAAGCTCATCTAGCGTGTATGAGTATAAAAACAGAGGTATAAAAAGTATACTAATTAGAGTTTTCAATTATTCTCCTTCAGGGCAACTAAGAAATGCCCTTATTTGATTTTCACAATAATATCTAAACTGATCTTAAATATGTCTTTCCAGAAAGATATAATTTCTGCTATACTTTCAAAATGAAAACAAACAATGTAAATGAAGAACTAATAACAAACTTTTATGAAAAGCACTCACAAGGGATACTGCCAAGTGTCTCTTTGATGACAATACCAATAACTCTTATACAAAAAACTATATATGCACACGCAGAGATATTTTTAAAAGAGAAGTTTGACATGATCCACTCAGAGGTTGATGTACTAGCTTCACTTTATACAAATAACAAAACACTGACTCCAACACAGCTATACGATCTAACCATCTTTTCATCTGGTGGAATGACAAAGCTTTTAAAAAGACTAGAGGCTAAAGGTTTTATAAAAAGAAAACCCGATGAGAATGACAAAAGATGTATGCTCGTTTGTTTAACTCAAAGTGGAAGTGACACTATAGAGTCGGTCCTTACAGAGATCTCAAAAGAGTGTTCTACCTATTTTGATGTGTTGGACAAGCAAGAAAAAGATCAGCTCTCCTTGCTTTTGAAGAAAGTTCTTTTAAATATAA
>JBEPWC010000181.1:0-4769 GCA_041642615.1 Sulfurimonas sp.
ACTTGCTGGTTTTACAGATCTCCCCTTTAGAAGTGTCGTAAAAAAGTTTGGAGCTGATCTCACTGTTAGTGAGATGATAAGCTCAAATGCTTTGGCTCACGGTTCAGAAAAAACACTTCATATGCTCGAAAAATCCCCCATAGAGGACCCATACTCAGTTCAGATCTCTGCAAATGATCCAGAGATGGCAAAACGTGCTGTAGAGGTTTTAAACCAAAAAGATGGTATAGATATAATAGACCTAAACTGTGGTTGTCCTGTACCAAAGGTTTATGGACATGGTTCTGGTTCTGCTTTGTTAGACGATATTCCACGTTTAAAATCAATACTCAGGGCTATAAAAGAGACATCAAACAAGTCTATGACTACTGCTAAGATCCGTCTTGGCGTAAATGAGAAAAATCATATAAATATAGCTAAAAATATAGAAGAGACTGGTGTTGATTTTATAGCTGTTCATGGTCGTACACGTGCTGGAAAGTACAAAGCTCCAGTTGATTATGATGCTATAAAAGAGATCAAAGATGCTGTTAGTATCCCAGTGATCGCAAATGGCGATATAGACTCATATGATAAAGCAAAATGGGTACTAGAACATACTGGTGCAGATGGTGTAATGATTGGTCGTGGGGCTGTTGGTGCTCCTTGGATTTTTCATCAGCTAAAAACTGGACAAGCCCAAATAGATCTATGTCTAAGGCACGAGATTGTTATGGAACACTTTGATAAGATGGTAGAGTTTTATGGTGAGTATGGTGCTATTATGTTTAGAAAGCACACTCATACCTATACTAAAGGCTATAGGGGTGCATCTTCACTTAGAGATAGTGTAAATAGGATTAGTGATATAAAAGAGTATAGAGATACTATAGATGATTTTTTTAGAAACGGTGAGATGGCATAATGTTAGAGATATCAAAAGATATAGAAAACTTAGACGATAGTGATATTGGGGATAATCTACTTCATTATGAATACAACGTAAAACATCTTATGTCTTTGATCAAAAAAGGGATCGACAAAGAGGACCCGCACTACTTGAGTTCATATAGATCTTTTGAGGGTGAAGTGTATGAAAATTTTTTGTATGAAAAACTTGTAAAATATGCAGAAAAAAATGACTATATAAAGAAGTTTATATTAAAAGGTTTTCATCAAAATAAAACCCGTTCAAACCCAAACACACTCTCTATTAGTGAAAAGCAACAGATAGTTTACAGGACAAAAAGCCGCGAAATAAGTGAGTTTGATGCAATGTTTATAACTCAAAAAAATGAACTTTACTTTGTAGAGATGACACTTGTTAAAAATGTGCTAAAACTAAGAAAAAGGCTTAGAAAGAAAAAAGCACTTTTAGAGATCATCTTTCCAAACTACGAGATAAAATCACTAATCATACTAAACGATGGTGCAACTGGAACTAAACAGTTTCCATCTTATTGTAAGGTTTGGTTTACAAAAGAGTTCTCATCTACAAAAGTGTTAGAGTATATTTTAAACTCAAAAAGAAAGCTAAAAAACAAAATTAGATCAAGGTCTAAAAAGATGATCGAAGCACATACTCTGAAGCTTCATCCATTTAGATACTACAACACAATGAGTTGGATCACAAAAACTCTTCGTGCCCATAAGAAACATATACTAGACCTTGGGTTTTTAACAAATCCAAAGATCCAAAGGTATCACGACCTATATAATAAACTATATATTGGTTATATGAATATCCAAGAAGCAAAGAAGATACTAAAACTTGAAAATGAGTATACAGATGATCAAAGGGTAGTTGTAGCTTTAGAGAAAAAGCACTCAGATGAAATCGTACTTACATATTACATCCAACTAAGTCGTAAAAAACTATATCTTTACTCTTTTAACGATGAAAACGAACAGGTAAAAGAGAAAAAAGATCCTTATGGAATCACTGTAACTGAAGTTTTTCATATAAACAAGATGATGGATGATTCTTATGAGTTAAATGAGATCAATATAGGGTTTATAAAAAAGCTACTATCAGGTATTGTACGAGATAGTTGAAGCTTTTTGTGAGTAAGATTTAACACCTGAGTCATCTTCTGTGTTGTTTGAGTTTAAAAAGCTCTCTAGCATCTGTTGATGCTCTTGAAGAACCACGCTAAACTCTTCTTGGGAGGTTGGCTTGTCATCGCTAAATCTATCTAAAAGAACATTTGTAGTACCCATCATAACTAAGTAGCTCTGATCTAAAAAATCAAGCATAACTACACTGTTGTTATCGTCTATGCTTTGTTGAAATCTAATACTTACTTCAGAGCCATGTTTCTCTTTGATCTTATCCACAGATTTTTTAGATGTTTTTTCACCGCCTTTAGTCTTGCTCTTAAAAGCAGTATCGCTTTTAGGTGTGATTTTTCTTTTTACATAAAACAATATAATAATCCCAACAACTAGTATGGTTATAACTATATAATAGCTTTGAGACATATCGTCAGTTTGCTTGGTAGGTAGGTGCGAGAGATCACTGCCTTGGGTATTTGAACTTCTTACTTGTGAAGAGGAGTTTTGTTTTGCAGCTACAGCTTCTAAAAACCTAAGTCTAAGACCATAAGCATCAGCTGTTTTAGAAACTTTTAATTCTACACTGTTTTGCACAGTAGCTATAAGTTGGACATAGTTTGATAGAGGTGTTATTGCTAGTGTTTTTATATATTTTGATGAGATTCTCTTAAGCTTTGCAGACTCAATAGAAGCACCTTCAAGTTTTATGATGATTCTTTTTAGTCCATTTTTAGAATCTGTTACACTTTTTTTAATAACACCATCGAATGGTACATCAAAAGTGATCATGACATCTGCTCTATCTGTTCTGTCATAAATGTTGTAACTAAGTATCTTTGATGATGCATATATTGTGATTGGTAGTAGAAAAATTAAAACAAGTTTTATCATAAACGCTCTTTTGAGAGGTGGTATAGTACAGCACTAGAGTCTAAGATCTCATTTATACGAATAGCTAGGTTCTTTTCATAAACCATAACTTCACCTTTACCTAAGATACGACCATTTACATATGCCTCAACCGACTCTCCAGCAGGTTTGCCAAGGTCTATGATTGAGCCTTTTTTAAGGTCAAGTATCTCAGCTACAGCTAGTTTTGTTTCACCAAGATCAGATACAAACTCAACTTCCATATCCAAAAGCCCAGAGTAGTCCATCCATGAGAGCTCTTTGTCTTCATCATACTCTGGTGGTTGATCTCCAAATTGTGCTTTATTGTAAGTGTATTTCAAATTATAGCTCCTTAATTGCAATGGAGAGCTTGCTATCGTCCATTTTAAAACATTTAATTTTGTCATAATCAAAATCAAAACTACCAATTTTTTCAAAAAAAGGCGTTTTAATCTTGTAGGACTTATCAGACTCCTCAGCTAAAACTTTAGCACTTCCTACGATCAAGTTTGCAGTTTCTAGCAACATATCTTGGAGTGTTTCATCATCGCTTTGTTCCTCTTCGAGAAAGATGTATGAAACTTTTTGTATAAACGATTTATCTGCACTTATATAAACCCTGTACGTATCTCCACTATGTGCATCAACATCTATGTAAGCAATAAGTGTTCTATCCCTATTTATCTCATCTTCTATTGAGTATTCACACCTTATTTGATGGATACAAAAATTTTCGGTCGCTTTTAATATTGTGTCAAACATTTTAATCCTTAAAGTGGAATATTATACTTCATAGTATCTCAAATAAATATTAAAGTAGCTTATTGTTATAATTCGAAAAAAGTTTAGGTAGCAGATGTTTGATCTTTTGATTTTAGAGCTTCTAGTTTTGGGAGTTATTGTAGGTTTCCTCTCTGGTTTTTTTGGAGTAGGTGGTGGAACCATCTTGGTACCAATGCTTTTAGCACTTGGATATGACACAAAGGTTGCAATAGGTATAGCTGTTGTGCAGATGGTTTTTAGTTCTATATATGGTAGTTATCTAAACAAAAAAAATGGCTCATTAGATTTTAGTATTGTTTTATATCTTGGTATTGGTGGATTTATTGGTGCCATGCTTAGTGGAGGTTTAGCTGCATATTTTAGCGACACAACTTTAGAGGTTATTTTTCTTTTATTTGCTATATTTGCACTTGTTAGACTTTTTTATAAGGTAAAAGAGCATAAAGAACAAAAAAGTGTTAACAAAGTTTTGTTACTCTTAATAGGTCTTGGAGTAGGCTTAGTAAGTATGACAATTGGTGTTGGTGGAAGTATACTAATAGTGCCAATACTAGTTGGGTTTTTACATGTAGATCTGAAAAAATCTATATCAGCAGGCTTGTTTTTTGTAGTGTTTTCATCAATAGCAGGCTTTGGATCACACTATTTAAACGGTCATATTGATCTTACAATAGGTCTAATAGTTGGGTTGTCATCCCTTTTGGGTGTATATTACGGTATAGAACAAAAACAAAAGGTAAGTTTGGGGTTACAAAGAAAGCTTATAGTACTGTTTTATGTAGTTGTTGTGTCCTACCTAACTTATAGAGTAGTGTTTGATTTAATTAACTAAAATGTTAAAATTTATTTAGATGAGAGATATATGAAAAAAGATGTTATAAAGATCACTGGTGCAAGAGAAAATAACTTAAAAAATATCAACTTAACAATACCAAAAAATGAACTTATAGTTATGACTGGACTAAGCGGTAGTGGTAAGTCTACTTTGGCTTTTGATACGCTTTATGCTGAGGGTCAAAGACGTTATATGGAGTCACTTTCATCATACGCTAGACAGTTTT
>JBEPWC010000182.1:0-4768 GCA_041642615.1 Sulfurimonas sp.
TCTTGTTGTAGCATCAGTGAGTCTAAAACAAGCTCATGCTCGTTGATGATCGATTCAATCTGTTCTGGGTATATGTTTTCACCACTTGGGCCTAGGATCATATTTTTGCTTCTTCCACTGATGTAGAGGTATTCATCATCATCAAGATAACCTAGATCACCTGTATGAAACCACCCATCATCATCTAAAACCTCTTTGGTTTTTTCTTTATCTTTGTAGTATCCTAGCATAACATTTGGACCCTTTGCAAAGATCTCACCCTCACCAGTGATCTCATGTTTGTCACGTATCTCTATTTCAACACCGTGCATAGCTGGTCCAGTTGATTTGATCTTTGTTTGCATATTTAGAGGTGTGCCACAAAGCAAAGGCGATGTCTCTGTTAAGCCATAACCAACTGTATATGGGAAACCACCCTCGTGCAAAAACTGCTCAACATACCTAGGCAGGGCTGCTCCACCTATACCAAAAAACCTAAGTCTGCCACCAAAGGTCTTATGGAGTTTTTTAGCTGCTATTTTGTTTAGTATTTTTCTAAAAAATGGGAGTTTGTAAAGGTATTTGGTGACTATAGATGAGTTGAACTTAGATAAAACCTTGTTTTTGTAGATCTTTTCAATGATTAAAGGCACACTTAGCATATATGTTGGTTTTGTGATCTCAAAAGCTTTTAAAAGTACGCTTGGGGTTGGAGTTTTTTCTATGTACTCAATACTACTACCATGCAGTATAGGAACGATCATCCCAACTGTACCTTCAAAAACATGTGGAAGTGGAAGTATGGAGAGGCAAACATCTTCAGGTTTGATCTCTAAGATACAAAAAGAGCTCATTGCGTTTGTAACAAGATTTTTATGTGTGAGCATAACACCTTTTGAGTGCCCAGTTGTTCCAGATGTGTAGATGATACAAGCTAGATCGTTATCCTTTACAACATCCTCTTCTTTTGAGACCTTTTGCATCTTTTTTTTAAACTTACTTATATAGCTCTCATCGCTTAAGTCACTCATGATCTCAAAAGATTCGAGATTGATCACAAACTCAATCCCTTTATCTTCAAACTCCTCAATAGTCTCTTGGTGCTTAGATGAAACAAAAACCGCTTTAGCCTCTGAGTGTTTTATGATGTGGTGGACATCAGATGGATGAAAGTCTGGTAAGACAGGCACTACAACAGCCCCAAAACGTACTATTGAGAAGTAAGCTATACTCCAGTGTGGCATATTTTCACTTAGTATGACAACCTTGTCACCTTTTTTGATCCCAAGCTCTTTTAGCAGGGCTGTGATCTCAAGCATCTTTTTATGAAACTTTTCATATGTGATCACTTCTTTTCCAACGTAGGAGACTAGAGGTCTTTGTGCATACATAGATGCTGAGCGGTCTATTAAAGATCCTAGTGTATAGTCTTTTATATTTTCATATGGATAGCTCATATTAAACTCTTATTTTGTATTAATTTTGTACTATTATACATAAAAACATCTCTAAAAAAATAAAGGTAACAGCTTGAGTAAAAGAAATAATACTAAAGATAAAAAACGAAACACTACAAGTTTTACTGAAAAAGACTTTCTTCCAACTACAAAAGAGGAGATGGATTCACTTGGTTGGAAGCAGTGTGATGTGATCTTAGTTAGCGGGGATGCATATATAGACTCACCTTTTATCGGTGTTGCAGTTGTTGGTAGGATGCTTGAGCGTTTGGGTTACAAAGTTGGCATCATTGCCCAGCCAGATACGAAAAGTGACAAAGATATTACCCGTTTAGGTGAGCCTAGACTCTACTGGGGGATTAGCGGTGGTAGTGTTGATTCCATGGTTTCAAACTACACAGCTACAAAGAAGTTTAGAAACTCGGATGACTATACACCCGGCGGAAAAAACAACAAGCGTCCAGATCGTGCAGTTGGAGTTTACTGCAACCTTGTAAGAAGGTACTTTAAAGACACGGCACCTTTAGTTTTAGGCGGCATAGAGGCTTCACTTCGTCGTGTTACGCACTATGACTACTGGCAAAACAAACTAAAAAAACCGATCCTTTTTGACTCAAAAGCAGATATTTTGATCTATGGGATGGGCGAGATCGCCATAGAGCAGTTAACTAATGCTTTAGATAACAAAAGTGATTACAAAGAGATTAGAGGTATTTGTTATATCTCTAAAGAGCCAAAACATGAGTATATCCAGTTGCCAAGCCATCAGGAGTGTTTAGATAACAAAGAGAGGTATATAGACTTGTTTGATCACTTTTATGATAACAATGATCCAATAAGTGCAAATGGACTCTGCCAAAAAGTAGACACTCGCTACCTTATACAAAACCCACCCTGTGATTATTTAACCGAAGATGAGATGGATGCAAACTCAAATCTTCCATATACAAGAGAGCTGCATCCATACTACGCAAAAGAGGGCAAAGTAAAGTGTTTAGAGACCATTAAGTTTTCAGTTATGACACACCATGGGTGTTGGGGTGAGTGTAACTTCTGTGCCATTGGAGTTCATCAAGGCAGAACGATCAGAACCAGAAGTGAAGACAATATCATAAAAGAGGTTAAGGAGTTTAACCGCTACAAAGATTACAAGGGGATCATAAGTGATGTAGGAGGTCCCACTGCAAATATGTACGGATATGAATGCAGCAAAAAGCTAAAACTTGGAACATGTGATCATCAAAGATGTGTAGATGCAGATCACTTGTGTAAGAGTATGAAAGTTGATCATTCAAGAAACATAAACCTTCTAAAAAGAGTAAGATCTACTGAGGGTGTCAGACGTGCTTTTGTGGCAAGTGGAGTTAGGTATGATCTGATAAATGCAGATAAAAAACATGGCTACAGCTACCTAAAAGAGATGGTAAAACACCACATATCTGGGCAGATGAAAGTAGCACCTGAACATACTCAGCAGCGTGTTTTAGAGCTTATGGGAAAACCTGGAAAGGGTGAACTTATAGAGTTTAAAAAGCTATATGACAGGTTAAATAAAGAGGAGGGAAAAAACCAGTTTTTAACCTACTATCTCATTGCTGCTCACCCTGGATGTGAAGAGAAAGATATGCATGAGTTAAAACGCTTTACAAAAGATGAGCTAAAGATGAACCCCGAACAAGCTCAAGTCTTTACTCCAACTCCAGGGACCTACTCTTCTGTTATGTACTACACAGAGTTAGACCCAAAAACAAGAAAAAAAATATTTGTTGAAAAAGACACAAAAAGAAAAGAGAAACAAAAGCAGATCGTTGTAAAAAAAGATGGCTTTAAAACAGGGTTTGCATCATAAAATTTTAAGTGTGGCTTTGTTGTAACATATAATTCGTTATAATGTCTTAAATTTACATCGAAGGATTTATACGTGGGATTAAGCGATAAAAAACTACCAAAACTTGGCTTTTTGTATTTAGACTATGTGCTCAGGTTTTTTGATCACTCCAACTTCAAAGGTTGGCCAAACAAGATTGAGACTGTTACGTATCATTGGGGAAATGATAAAGACAGGTTTATTAAAGAGGTTAAGAGAAAAAAGATAGATGTGTTGATCGGAAATGTCCCAGCTACAGCTTATGAGACATTTCGCCAAATAGCCAGAGAGCTTCCAAATGTAAGGTTTATCCCAGACTTAGATACTCAGTTTTCAAATAAATCAAAAGAAAACGTTACAAGGTTTTCATGGAAGTATGGGTTTCCTATTCCAAAAACATACATATACTACAACCATGAAAACGCATATAAGTTCCTAAAAAAAACAAATTATCCAAAGATTGTAAAAAAATCTTATGGACCATCTAACTATGGTGGTTATTTTGTTCACAAAATAGATAGTTACGAAGAAGCAAAAGATCTTTTTGCTAAGAAAAAATACCATCCTATGTATATGCAAGAGTTTGTTCCTATGGAAGCAGATATACGTGTTATGCTAATAGGACATAAACCTGTGTGTGCATTTTGGAGAAGACCACCTAAAGGTGAGTGGTTGACAAACACTTCTCAAGGTGGAAGCATGGATTATATGGATGTTCCAAAGTCTGTTTTAGACCTGGCGGTAAAAGTTTCAAAAGCAGCTAAAGCTGAGTATTGGGCATGTGATGTAGCGTATGGCTTAGACAAAAAACCGCGTATATTAGAGTGTGCTACAGCTTTTGCTGCATTTCCATACATACGTGACTGGATCGGTCAGTATATTATGTGGACTCTAAGTGAAGGTAGATTTAAAAAGCCCCATACCCCTATGTTTAACTGGGAAGAGCTAAGTAAGATGGATAGTTCGATCTTACGTACAATGCGCCATATCACTTTTGGAAAGTACAGTCCTAGTTTTGATGGTGCATACTTTGGCAGAAAGCGTAAACTCTTTGGTGAAAATGAGGTCTATATTCATGTACTAGATGAAGTGTACCCAATGCTTGACGTAAAAAGACGCAAAAAAGAGGAGTGGCCTAGTGAGAAGTGGAACTACCAAGATAACTTGGCACTAAAGAAAAAAACAAACCAGCCAAAAAAACCTGAGGATGTTCCATCTGCAACAGGTGAAGATATGGATATTGAAGAGACAAAACCAGAGATCTCAAAAAAAGAGCTAAAAAAAGTACTAAAATCAGTTGATGGGATCGGAAACAAAAAGGTTGAGAAGATCTTTAATGAGTTTGGTAAAAAAGATGATGTTGTTGGTATGTTAGAGCAAAATATAAACATGCTAAAAAAGATCAAAGGTATAAGCAAAAAAACACTAGAATCTCTAAAATCAGCTTGGGAAGCCTTTAAAACTA
>JBEPWC010000183.1:0-4748 GCA_041642615.1 Sulfurimonas sp.
CGTGTGCTCTTCCGATCTAAATAGCATAAGTACCAAGCGTACTTCCACCGATCCCGATCACAACAACATCTTTTTTAGTCACAGTTTTTGCAAACTCTTTAAAGTGCGTCGTGTCTTGATGAACAAGGTTGTAGTAACCAATATGCTCACGCTCTTTTTGTATACTTTCATATAGCTCTTCGTCTGAGATTGTAGGGTTAAAGTTGTGTGTGTAGTTCATTTAAGATTCCTGCTATTAATTTAAAAAAAAGTTTTCAATTCTTTTTAGTTGCACCTGCGAATAGTTAGTACTAGAGTTTAAAAACTCAATTATCTTTTCATACTTTCTCATTTTTACAACATTTTTTAAAATGTCATCATTGAAGTTCATATAGTCATGAACCATGGCGTTTCTTAAGCCTATGGCACTTTTCATTGTGGAGTAGATCTCATCATCTACTAGCCCCATTTCATAGATAAACTCAAATGCATCAGAACCTTTTTGAGGGACTATTGGGCAGTTAAAATTTTTCAAGATTCTTTTTGCTTTACCTATTGAGTTTTCAACTATGACCTGAATAGAATTCTTTACTGCTCTTATCTCTATTTTATCCCATACATTTTTTTCACTCATCTGATCTAAGATCTCCATCTCTTGAGATGCTATATCTTTTGTGTTATCTAAGTATTCTTGAAATGTCATCCTCACTACCTTTTAGAATTTTATAACCTTTTTTTATGCTTCTTTTCATCTCTGGAGTCGCATTAGATAGGTCTACAACATCATAATCAACTTCATCAAGCTTCAAAAACATCCCAATATCTGACCAGATCTTAGACACAACTCCCCAAGGTTCATTTTTTTCATCTCTTGCCAACACAGCAAAATCATAGTCACTTCTATCGTGATGTGTCTTAGTTGCACGACTTCCAAATAAAACTACTAGGTCGACATATTCAAAATCTTTTGAGTTAAAGTGAGCTTTTAGTTCTTCTAAGCGAATAAGCTTTGTTTTTCCGTAGAATCTATGCTTTTCATTTAACACTATAAACTACCTTCTCTGTCTCAAAAATACTGGAAATCTCGGATTTCCTTTTGATGTTAATCCGTAATACTTAAAAGTGATCACAGCTCCTAACTTTGGTGGATTTTCTCTTTGCTTGTCTGTAAACCCACTACCGATCTTGATGATTTTACCACTTTTTAGTTTACATTTTATTGAGCCTAGGAGATTTTTATACTTTCCTTTTCCCTCTAGGTGTTGTACAACTTTACATTCATCATCTAAAAAGCTTTTAACTTTTAGAGCATTTTTGTCTCTGCCGGTGTAGTAAGGTAGGCTTGCATCTCTAACTACAACACCCTCACCACCTTTTTCTTCGATCTGTTTTTGGAAACTTATTAGGTGTTTTTTGTTTTTAACTTTTGTTTGTTTTATGAGTTTTAAGTATTTTGTTTCTTTGACTTTAGAGAGTCTTTGGGTTAGGTTTCCATCTGCTTCTGGGATTTCGAAGATGTTGTAGGTTAGTTTTGTCCATCTACTCTTTTGGATGTGCTGCTTTAGCTGCACCTTTTCTTTTTGAGCTTCATCTCCCTCACCAGATACGGCTAAAGCCGTACATCCAAGGTCCTCAGGATGTGCTGCTTTTAGGAATGCTAACACATGGCATTCTCCACGCTGAGCTGCACCATCTTGTTCTAAAACTTTTTCTCCCTCACCAGATACGGCTAAAGCCGTACATCCAGAGTCTTTTGAATGAGCCAAACCATTACTCCTTACTATCGAACTAATATTGTCAAAATCCCCTCTTTTACTCCAAAGCTCCCCATCTAACTTATGTTCAGGAAAACCATCTGTAAAAAAAGCGGGGGCATTAAAAATATTTCCACCCCTTGATATAAGTTTTTCACCATCCCAAAAAGCTCTAACACCATCGAGCTTCTCACTCATATACCAGCCCGTAACATTTAGGTCATCTGTATATGTTTTTAGTAAAAAAAGATTTGGTTTATCTGCATAAACAACTATTGCTAATACTACAATAAAAAAAAATTTAATCATCTAACTTACCTAGTCTTGCTAATCTTTCTTTATATATTTTTGCATCATGCATCTTGTCGTATTTGATCGCACCTTTAAGTAAAAGGGTGTATTTTTTTGTAAGTTCGGTTGTTATTAACTTCTGAATGTGCTGCTTTAGCTGCACCTTTTTGACTTGTGAGTTTAAACTCTCTGACCAACTTGGTACGGCTGAAGCCGTACATCCAAGATCTTTTGGATATGCTGCTTTTGGGAATGCTAACACGTGGCATTCTCCATGTTCTGGACGTGTGGCTTTAGCCTCACCTTTATTGAGTCTTTCAAATGCGACTAAAGTCGCATGTCCAAGATTAGCCTCACTTAGTAAATTCTCCAAAGCCAAAACCCTAAACCTGTCCATCCCCCAGTGTTTGAAACTAAGTTGATCGCCATGCCCGGCATACTTTACAATCAACTTTTCATCAACCAAACCAATAGGATACTTTGATGAGATCCTAAGCCAAAGGTCATAGTCTTCACAGATTTCTAGTGACTCACTAAAGATCTCAAACTTCTCTTTTTGAAAAGCTATCTTCTTTTTTTCTTGGATGTGCTGCTTTAGCTGCACCTCTTCATCAGCTTTCTCTCCCCCACCAACGGCTAAAGCCGTACATCCAAGACCCTCAGGATGTGCTGCTTTTAGGAATGTTAACACATGGCATTCTCCACGCTGAGCTGCACCATCTTGTTCTAAAACTTTTTCTCCCTCACCAGATACGGCTAAAGCCGTACATCCAAGGCTGTTTGTATGTGTTACTCTATGCATAACACTAAATAATAGATCTCTAAAAACAAAAATAGCAGATGGAGCAATAATACAATGCCCCAAACACTTCTCAAATATATACCCACCAAACTTGCGAAACTTTTTGGGGATCTTTACTTCTTTGGCGTCTCTGATCCACAACTCATCTGTGTAGCTGATCAAAATTTCTGGATTGTTTTTGTGAAACTCTACCTGTTTAGCTAGCTTATCTTTGTGCCACTCATCATCAGAATCCAAAAAAGCGATCCACTCATTTTTTGCATGTTTTATCCCAAGGTTTCTAGCACTTGAGACTCCACCGTTTTGTTTGTAGATGTATCTGATCTGTGGAAAATCTTTTTGGATTTTGTAAGTTTCATCTTGTGATCCATCATCGATCACGATGATCTCTTTTGGTGTATGAGTTTGAGAGATTACAGAGTTTAGGGCTCTTTTCAATAGCTCGTATCTGTTATATGTTGGGATTATTACACTTATATCTATTTTTTATGCCTGTTTATTGGTTTGAATATCCCGGTACGGCTAAAGCCGTACATCCATAGAGGTTTTAAGTTTTTTGACCAGTTCGGTACGGCTAAAGCCGTACATCCAAGGTTTTTATTTTGTTTATTCTCTACACTTACCCAAGATTATATCATCTCTGTTCTTAGCAACTGTTTTAGGACCAATACCCTTTACTTTTTTAAGAGAATCAATACTTAAAAAACAACCATTTGCATCTCTGTACTTAACAATAGCCTCCGACTTTTTAGGACCTACACCATTTAACTCAGTAAGAGACTTTGCATCAGCATTATTTATATCAACGCTTGCAAAAAGTAAACTAATAGCCATTAAAAATAAAACTATAAATTTCATTTATCAACCTTTTTTAATTTAAATGGTTATTATTTTATTGATTTGTTGCCAAAAACTTTCTTAAAGATTTGATATACTACACCTATTTTTATTGTAACTTTAACTTTTTTGACCAACTCGGTACGGCTAAAGCCATACATCCAGGGTTTTTGGATGTGCTGCTTTAGCTGCACCTTTTTGACTTAGAACTTTAATTTTCTGACCAACTCGGTACGGCTAAAGCCGTACATCCTAAGTTTACTTTTGGATGTAGCTTTCTCCACGCTGAGCTTGACCTATTCGTAGATGCTAAAAAATCTTTTTTCATGATCTGCTAAACCAGCTTTTATAGCATTGTGCTTTACATAGTTATATGTTTTTTCAAAATGCTTTTCACTTCTAATAGCCTTATCATAGTAGTCTTTTTGCCATAATGAGCCCTCTTTTTTTAACTCGCTGTTGATTAAATAACTTAATCCACCTTTGATCTTATGCATGATCTGCGGAAGCTCTTCTTTTTGAACTAAAATCAAATGTATATGATTTGGCATTATGCTAAAAGCTATAATTTTACATAAACTTTTATCTATATTGACTAGATACTCCTTACAGACATCTATAACATTATTATTTAAGTAGCTACCTTTATTTGAACTATCTAAGTATGTGTCAATATTTTGCTGGATTATTTTTGTCTCTAAGTTATTCTTTTTGAGTTGTTTTAATATAAATTCGTCGGTGCTATCTTTTGTTCTAAAGGTTATAAACTGGTATTGATTTATATCAGAAAAGTGTGGTAGATTTGTGTGCACGATTTACCTTTGTTTTAGTTTTAACTTTTCTGATCAGTTCGGTACGGCTAAAGCCGTACATCCAGAGAGGTTTTAAGTTTTTTGACCACATCCGAAGCTGTCTGGATGTGCTGCTTTAGCTGCACCTTTTTGACTTAGAACTTTAATTTTCTGACCAGCTCGGTACGGCTAAAGCCGTACATCCAGAGAGGTTTTAAGTTTTTTGACCACATCCGAAGCTGTCTGGATGTGCTGCTTTAGCTGCACCTTTTTGACTTAGAACTTTAATTTTCT
>JBEPWC010000184.1:0-4676 GCA_041642615.1 Sulfurimonas sp.
ATCTATGATCCTACAGTTTACTACCATCCCCTCCCTATACTCAGAATATGTTCCAGATAGTGCATAGGAGATCACCCTTTGGTTCTTTAGATCCTTTATAGCTCTTGAGAAAAGATAATCCCCACTTTCATCAATCTCTATATTGCTCATAGCCTTATAGTCAACTACTTTGTAGCCCCGTACATGCATCTCATGGATCAGATTTTCACTCACCTTTTTAGTAATAGGGGAAGTTTTCTTAAAGTCATTCATGTCAACAATAGACA
The DNA here is from genome assembly GCA_041642615.1 of Sulfurimonas sp. GTDB lineage: Bacteria > Campylobacterota > Campylobacteria > Campylobacterales > Sulfurimonadaceae > Sulfurimonas. The sequence continues at coordinate 267 of JBEPWC010000184.1, forward strand.
AAATTGCTAAAGGTGTCTCTTTTATGTCATAAAAATTTTTATTTTGGCTTAACTGTTCTGCTATTGAGCTTGTTACTCGGTTAATATAACCTGCTACATTTGTTTTACCTATTGCATCTTTATAGGTTTGAACATTGCTTTTGTACTCAAAGTTACCTGCAAAGAGTCCAGCTACAGCTATACATGAAATTAAAAATGCCCTCATTACTCATCCCCTTCCAAAGTATTTTTTCTAACTGTTACAGGGAATGAAACTTCAGAGTTATTTGGTATAGAATACTTAACAACCTCAACCTCTAAAGTTGATTTGTTTATTTGTTTGTTTTTATCTAAAACTTCAATATGTTGTTCTACTTTAGGTGCTTGAGTTTTATTTACATCCTTAGATACAGATTTAGTTTGTGCATTTAAAAAAAGTGCAGTTAGCAAAACTAATGCTAGAGAGTATCTCATCATAACAGTTCTCCGGTTTTTAAGTTTTATAGTTGTGTAAGTATCGGCTATATATCTTTTTTTTGTAATATAAACTACACATTAACCTACTTCTAACCAATATTAGCCTAAAATTACCTAACTATTTTCACAAAGGTTTTTCATGGTTGTTACACGTTTTGCTCCTTCTCCAACAGGATATCTACATATTGGTGGTCTTCGTACTGCACTTTTTTCTTATCTTTGGGCTAAAAAAAATAACGGACGTTTTGTCCTTCGTATAGAAGACACAGATAAAGCTAGAAATTCAGAGGAGGCTACAGAGGCTATTTTAAAAGCTTTTGAGTGGCTTGGACTTGATCACGATGGCGAGATCGAATACCAAAGTAAACGTGATGATATCTATGCAAAGTATATTGCTCAGCTTTTAGATGAAGGTAAGGCATATAAATGCTATATGTCACGTGAAGAGTTAGATGCTCTTAGGGAAGAACAGATGGCAAATAAGGAGCGTACAAAGTACGATGGACGCTACCGTGATTTTGATGGAACCCCACCTGAGGGAGTTGAGCCAGTGATCCGTATAAAAGCTCCACTAAGTGGTGAGATCAAGGTTCGTGATGGTGTAAAAGGTGACATAAGCTTTCAAGCTGAAGATATACTAGATGATTTTGTCATAGCACGTGCCGATGGAAACCCGACATATAACTTTGTTGTCGCCATAGATGATGCACTTATGGGGATCAACGAAGTTATCCGCGGAGATGATCACCTCTCAAACACTCCAAAGCAGATCGTGATCTATGAGGCACTAGGCTTTGATGTACCTATGTTTTACCATGTACCTATGATCCATAATTCTGCAGGTAAGAAACTCTCAAAACGTGATGGTGCTACTGATGTTATGGCGTACAAAGAGATGGGTTATACACCAGAAGCACTTTTAAACTTTTTAGTGCGTCTAGGCTGGAGTCATGGGGATCAAGAGATCTTCTCGATGGAGGAGATGATCCACCTTTTTAACCCTGAAGATATAAATAAGTCTGCATCTATCTACAACACTGAAAAGCTTGATTGGCTAAGTTCACACTACATAAAAAACACTCCTAACAACGACCTTGCAGAACTTCTAACAGATTATGAGCTTGTACTAACCTCTCACGACAAAAAAGAGATCTTGCTAGATGCACTTAAAGAGCGTGCAAAAACTCTAAAAGAGTTAGCAGATATGGCAAAAGAGATCTTTGCCACACCAACATCTTATGACCAAAAAGCTGCTAAAAAAGCTTTTAAAGGCGATGCCATAAATGTGCTAAACTCTTTTGGAGCAAAACTATCACAAGCTGAGAATCCACATCTACCGGCTGATTATCACCATCTGATGGAAGATGTTATAAATGAGATGGAGATCGGTTTTGGAAAAATAGGACAACCTCTTCGTGTTGCACTACTTGGTAAAATGGGCGGACCAGGACTTGATGTAATTATGGCAGTGATTGGTAAAACTGAAACTATGTTAAGAATAGCCAATGCTATAACTGCATTTTCTAACAACGACTAAAAAGAGGAAAGTAATCCCCTTTAGTTTTATCTATTAATTAAGCATTAAGGTTATACTATATATATTGTGGGTGTTTTGTGTTATTTTAAGATGAAATATAAAGGTTTACACTATGAAAAATGTTATAAGCATATACAAAAAACACCAGCCAACAGTAAACATGTACTTAAAAAATTTTGTTACAAATATAAAAGGTAGTCCCCTAAAAACTGCAAGTAAGATTTTAAACAACAATAAACATATTCAGCTTATGTATTCCGTAGATAAAAACCTCAAACAAATAAGCCCAATAATATGTAGAAGAAACAATGATAATAGTGGAGTTGGTAATGATAAAAGTCACTATTTTCAAAAAGTAGTTTTAGATGAACACAACATATATATATCTAACCCTTATATTCACTACCGTACTGGTAAAGCAAGTTTATCTGTAGTTCATTACATAGATGATACCTACTATGTGTTTGACATAGACATAATCTCTTTGCTAGAAGAACTTAAGCTTATAGAGTTTAATAGTTTGCATGATAGAGTAAAAAGAGCTGTATACTTTTTAGGCTCCTCTACCCTTACATTCGTATCTATAACACTTATCATATATGGTATCACTATCTTTGCTTCAGATCTATTTTCAGAAGATGAGTTTGACATACTCCATGGTAGTTTTAAGTCGATAATCGCTGTTACTTTGGGCTTGGCAATCTTTGATTTGGCTCGTCAGATATTTGAACATGAAGTTTTATTTAGAAGTTTAGATAGTGATGACGATAAACAATACAAAGTACTTGGTAAATTTCTTATCTCAATAATAATTGCACTATCTATTGAAACACTTCTTGTTGTTTTTAAAATCGCGCTCTCTGGAGATACTTCAAGTATGTTATCAGCATTTTATTTAATTGTTGGTACTACACTAATGTTCGTTGGTCTAGCTTGGTATTATAAAACAATAACTAAAACTAACTGCAATATTGATGATTAGATAATGGAGTTAATACCAGAATTTTTTACAGCTTTATATGATCTTAGTAATGCGATGGCTTGGTACATCCTTTTTGGACTTGTATTTGCAGGGATACTGCATGAAGTAGTACCAGATACTATCGTGACCAAACATCTCGGTCATGAAAAAGTATCATCAGTTATAAAATCAACACTGTTTGGCATACCACTTCCTGTTTGTTCATGCGGTGTTATACCTTTAGCTACAGGCATAAAAAAAAGTGGTGCAAGTAAGGGTGCCACTCTTAGTTTTTTAATCTCAACTCCTATAACAGGAGTTGATTCTATTTTAGCAACATACGGTATGTTTGGATGGGTTTTTACAATATACAGAGTTTTAACATCAATGGTCATAGCTACGTTTGCAGGAATACTTGCAAATGTATATGATAAAGAACAAGAAAAACCTTCTATAAGTTTTTCAGCAGTAAATACAAATAATAAACCTGCCAACACGCAGATGTTCTCTAGCTCCTCTAATTTTTCTGCCGCAAAAAAAGAAGATTCATGCGAAAGCGAGAGTGGCGATTCATGCTGTTGTGAAAATACAGAAGAAAAAACAAAGTTCTCAATTGTAAAAGCTATGAGATATGCATTTATTACTCTGCTTGGAGATATTGCAAAACCACTCTTTTGGGGTTTGGTAATCGGTGCAATTATTACTATAGCTATACCTGAAAACCTTAGTAGTGTACTAACTGATTATGCTTGGTTATCATACCTGTTGGTTATTGCTGTAGCTATACCAATGTATGTTTGTGCAACAGCCTCACTTCCAATAGCTGCGGCTTTTATGCTTAGCGGGGTAAGTGCGGGAGCAGCCTTTGTATTTTTAACAGCCGGACCCGCTACAAATACGGTTACTATAGGTGTAGTGAAAAAGATGTTAGGTACAAAAAGTTTATACATCTACCTTGGAAGTATTACACTTGGAAGTATAATTTTTGGACTTGGTCTTGACTATGTATTTAATATAACAGATATAGACCCATCTTCTCTTGTTAACATAGAAGAAGATTTTAGTTACTTAGATATTGCAAGTAGTATAACTCTTTGGTCTTTTATATCCTTCTTTATGATAAAATCTTATTTAAAAAAGTAGGTTGTCTATGAAAAAAGTTTTAATTGTTCATGGTTGGGGAGGAAGTGACTATCCACACTGGCAGAGTTACTTGGCAAGTGAAATAGCAAAAGATTACGGATGTGTGTATTTTTTAAAATTCAGCGATGTAGAGAAACCTACTTTCAATGAATGGAGCAAAGAGCTTTTAGATGCACTTGATGAGTTTAAACCAGATATTGTAGTTTGTCACTCACTTGCAAATACTCTTTGGTTTCGTCTAGCAAATATAGATAAACTTCAAGAGATAAAAAAACTTTTTTTAGTAGCACCCCCTAGTATGCACTGCCATATT
>JBEPWC010000185.1:0-4650 GCA_041642615.1 Sulfurimonas sp.
AAATCTTGACAACCATATAACTCTAAAAAACCTAAAATCTTTACGACCAAATGCACTAAGTGCAGGAAGTAGTGAAGCAGGAGTTCACTACGATCTAGCATCAGCACTTATTAAGTCGATCCGTGGAAGCGATGCAGATGCTGCTATTTATTATCTAGCACGTTTAATAGATGGTGGTGAGAGTGCTGATTTTATAGCAAGACGCCTTGTAATCCTTGCAAGTGAGGATGTAGGAAATGCTAACCCACAAGCACTTACACTCTGCACATCCACTCTAACAACTGTTAAAAACATAGGTTACCCAGAAGCTAGGATCCCACTAGCCCAAGCTGTGATCTATCTTTGTGCATCACCAAAATCAAACTCTGCTTATATGGCTATAAATAAAGCCCAGCAGATGATCAACAACGGTGTAATGCTTGATATCCCAAAAAATATCCAACAAAACAACAAAGGATACCTTTATCCACATGACTTTGGTGGCTATGTAGATCAAGAGTATCTTACGCAAAAGCTCGATCTTGTAGAATTTAAAGAGATAGGTTTCGAAGCGAAGATGAAAACATGGTTAGAAAAATTAAAACTATAATGATATAATTCACAATAACAAATATATAAGGAATTTCATGAAAGTCTCAGTATCAGGTTCAAAGGTAACAATCGATGGAAATATTAAAAGTGTTAGTGATTTTCAAACCATAAAATCGACTATGGATAGCGTAGTTGAGACTAATGATCAGGTGACTTTGGTTATTACTGATTCTATCTCTATTACATCTTCTGTTATTGGTTACTTTAACAAACTTATTTTAAAAGATGGCATAAAAATAGAGATGCTTTTGGGAAACGAAGATCTGATCTCTTTACTAGAAGATTTGAACTTAACTACTGTTTTTAATGTAAAAAAACTATAGTCTAATTTTGTATGAAAAATACAATCTGTAGTGAGAGTAGTGAGTTTATCTACAAACATCTAAAGACACTTAAAGTATTGTGCGTTGATGATTGTAGTACAACTAGAGTTTTGATTGACTCTATCGTTAGCGAAATGGTTGATGAGATAATTTTTGCTAAAGATGGTATTGAAGGATATGAAAAGTTTCAAGATAACCGGGTAGATCTGATCATATCTGATTATGATATGCCAAATGAAAATGGCTTAGATATGATTCAAAAGATCAGAAAACAAAATGCAAATATACCTATTATCCTTGTTTCTTCGATCAAAAAACTCGATGTTGCAATAAAAGCATTAAACCTTGATGTTAGTGCTTTTGTTAAAAAGCCAATAGTTAAAGATGAGCTAGAAACTGCTGTTAAGAAATCTGCTAAATTATTTGTTGCACACAAATTTTTAGAAGAGTTAAAACAAAAAAGTGAGTACTCAACTCACCAAGAAGATATTGGCTTTGCAAAAGAGTTAAATATTTTACGAAACGACTACTACTATCAGATGACAGACTATAATGGTAATGTCTCACTACTTGATTTTATATACCACCCAAAAGATGTGATGAGTGGTGATGCCTACAGTGCAAGACACATAGATGATAACTGCACTCTTTATATAGTTGTAGATGGCATGGGAAAAGGTTTGTCTGCTTCACTAACTGCTATGATCTTTACATCTTTTGCGAACCATATTATTGATAAGATGATGTTTTTGGATGACTTTGACTTTAGTGTGCTTATTAGTGAAACAATGGAGTATATAAAGCCAATCTTGTTAGAGGAGGAGTCACTAAGCCTTGACTATGTACTTATAGACAATGAGCATCATAAAATGATCTATTCAAAATTTTCCATGCCCCCTATTTTGATGCAAAATCAAAACTCCGAGATTATAAAAGTAAGATCAAATAATCCACCCCTATCAAAATACTCACAAACATTTAATCTAGACAGTATCGATATTGATGGGATCACAAAATTTCTGATCTACTCCGATGGTATAGTTGAAAATGAAACGATATATGATGATAAACCTTACTCTTGCTATATAGAAGATGACTTTTTAAAAGCTTTCACAAAAGAGGATCTTAGCCATAGTTTTGATCTAAAAACAAAAAAACAAGATGATGATATAACACTTGTTTTTGTAAATCAGATCACACAATACTCAAAAAATATTGCACATAAACAGTTTGATTCTAAACTAAAAAGCATAGAGGAGGCAAATGTGTGGTATGAAAATATCTGGAAAACTCTAAGTTCACAACAGAAAGCTTCATCTCGTGCAAATATAGTCTTTACTGAACTTATTATGAATGCCTATGAACATGGCAACTTAGCTATCCCATCAAAGATAAAACACTCGCTTATGGCAGATGATACATACCTAGAGACTCTAACCCAAAAAGAGAAAGGGTGTGACAAAAAAATAGATGTTATGGTTGACATGGTTAAACATTTAGATGAGGAGTATGTTGTTACAAAAATAAGTGACGAGGGTGATGGTTTTGACACTCAAACACTAAGTGAGATCTTTAGAAACTCTAAAAAATTTCATGGTCGTGGTGTATTTGTATCTAGAAAAAACTCTTTTGGAATATACTATAACTCTAAGGGGAATTCTGTTTTATTTATCAGTAAGATAGAAGATCAAACCTCTTAAAAAGAGGTTTGAAAAGTTTTGTTTAGCTAATATTTGCTACTTAGATAGAGCTTTTTTTGAAGCTTCAACAACTGCGCTAAACGCTGCTGCATCGTTCATAGCCATATCAGCTAGAATTTTACGGTCAAGTTCGATACCAGCTTTTTTAACACCATTCATAAATGTAGAATAGTTCATACCATTTAAACGAGTCGCTGCATTGATACGGATGATCCATAGTTTACGAAAATCTCTCTTTTTCTGCTTACGATCTCTATGTGCATATACTAATGAACGTTCAATCTGTTCTTTAGCTTTTCTAAAGTGCTTACGACGACCTTGGTAAAAGCCCTTCGCTAGTTTTAATATTTTCTTGTGTCTTCTTCTACGAACAACACCTGTTTTTACTCTTGGCATATCTTTCCTTTATTCTTTACCCAGTTGCTTTGTTGCAATCGAGGTGTCTCTGTGGACTTGCCCAATAAATAATATTGGGGATTTAATATCTATAGATTCTCAGTCAAGCTGAGAATGACCTTTAGTTAATCATTTCCTTAATACTTTTCTCATCAACTTTAGCAACTACTTTAGGAGCATTTTGCTTACGACGAGTATCAGCATCTTGTTTAGTAAGAATGTGACTTCTATAAGCAGTACCACGCTTGATAGAACCGTTTTTCTTAACTTTAAAACGCTTTACAGCGCCTTTAACCGATTTCATTTTAGGCATCGATTATCCTTTCACGTAAAATTCTCTATACATATAGATGTAATTTGAGATTGAAATTATACCAAAAAAAATTGAAAGTTTGCTATAATCAAAATATGGATTCAATAAAACATATACAAAATGCACTAGATGAACTAGATAAAGAGGTGGAGAAAATTCTTTCAAACTGGGATATCCCTATGAATGAAAAAGACAACTTAATGCTCCCACTGCTTCAGCAAAAAAAAGTCTTAACGCAAACACTACAAGATCTAAAATACCTAAAAGACAACCCACCAAGCCCTAATCAGCCTTGCGGGATATCTAAATATAGAGAAGACTAGAGAGTTTTGATTTTATAACGGCTTAACTCTTTACCTTTTGTGTCAACTATGTGTACAGCACATGCAAGACATGGATCAAACGAGTGAATAACACGTAAAACTTCCAAAGGTTTTTCCCTATCTGCTACAGTTATCCCAATAAGGGCTTCTTCGTACGCACCTCTTAAGCCATCAAAGTTTTTAGGTGTAGCATTCCAAGTTGTAGGTGCCATAACAGAGTAGTTTTTAATCTTTGCATCCTCCACCTCTACTAAATGAACCAACACTCCGCGAGGCACCTCTAAAAATGCAGCACCTTTAGTAGATTTTGGAAGCTTTTCAAAATCATATTTTGCCCAAGTATCTGTGTCGTAGTATTTTATATTTTGAATAAGGCGAGATACTAGTTTAAATATATATTCGCAGATATATAGACTCTCTATCGCACGTGCCGCATTTCTACCGACTGTAGTTGAGAGATCCATTATCTCCAGATCAGTCTCCTCTAAAAACTCATCCACAAAAGATTTTATTAGCTTATTGCTCTTATGGTAAGAGACCAACACACGGGCTAATGGACCACTCTCCATTGTTTTACCATCATACCTTGGAGCTTTTATCCACGAGTATTTATCATCTTTTTTCTCTGTCTTTAGCGTACCGTCTTCATTTAGATCTGTATAACAGATCTCATCATTTTCATCATACCAGGCACGATCAACCTCTTCTGTAACTTTTGAAGGATCAAACTCTTCCATATTTTCAAAGTCATGTCCATATACAACTCCATTACAAAACAGTCTTTGTTCACCTTCAAACTCATAACCACCCACACACATAAAGTTTCCGTTAGCCCTACCGATACCTGCTTTTATCTCATCTCTATAAGCTAACGATACAAGCTTCATATCTGCTAAGTATGCACGTTCAACAAACTCTTTGGCTTCTTTCATAATAAACAGATAATCATTTAAACGCTGAGGATTTAACATATCCGCCACACTTGAGACACCACCCACTACTAA
>JBEPWC010000186.1:0-4620 GCA_041642615.1 Sulfurimonas sp.
ATTTTTATAAGGAAAAAAGAATGATTTATTTTCTTTTTTCCACTTTTCCTTTACCTCGGGATCACTAAGATCCCAGTCCGGACGGATTTTTTTTGAAACAGAACGAAAATCCTGTCGTATTTCTTCCGGGGTTGGTCTTCCCCAATACCAGTAACCGTTATAAATTTTATAAATTTTTTAGGAAAACTATTTTCTGTTAAGTTATACCTTATAAAAAATATAAAAAGCATAAGATATAAAGAGATAGCTTTTGAGATTAATGAGAGTGCCATAAAAGCTATAGGTATCATATCTATTACAAGTTTTTTGATAGGTTTAGTTGTCGCTTATCAGGGTGCTTTTCAGTTGAAAATATATGGGGCAAGTATATTTATTGTAGATATGTTGGGTGTATCGATCATGAGAGAGTTGGCACCGATCATCACAGCTATAGTTATAGCTGGTAGAAGTGGTAGTGCATATACAGCTCAGATCGGAGCTATGAAGATAACTCAAGAGCTTGATGCTATGCGGACTATGGGCTTTGATCCATATCTGTTTTTAGTACTTCCTAGGATTATTGCACTTATGATCATGATGCCTATTTTGATCTTTATCTCAGATATGATGGCAATCTTTGGTGGTATGATCGTAGCTAATATTGATCTTGATATTACAGTTAGTATGTTTTTAGACAGGTTTTTAACAGCGGTTGATATTAAGCATTTTTATGTAGGTATTGTAAAGGGTCCTTTTTTTGCATTTTTAATAGCTACTATTGCGATCTATAGGGGTATGGGTGTAAAAGATGATACACAAAGTATTGGTAAAAACACTACAAGAAGTGTAGTTGAGTCTATCTTTGCTGTTATTATGTGCGATGCTATTTTTTCAATCATATTTACAAATATGGGTATATAGATGGGCATAATAAGTGTAAAAGATCTAGTAACAAGATTTGGTGACACAGTAGTTCACGATGGGCTGAATTTAGAGATTAGCGAGGGTGAGATTTATGGACTTTTAGGTCCTAGTGGCTGTGGAAAAACAACACTTTTACGAGAGATGTTGATGCTTCAAGAATACTCATCTGGTTCTATAGAAATACTTGGACATAATTTAGAGAGTATATCTGAAAAAAATGCACAAAAACTAAGGCAAGAGTGGGGTGTGCTGTTTCAGTCAGGTGCACTTTTTTCATCTTTGAGCATTGAGGACAATATAGCATTAGGTCTTGTAGAATACACAACCTTAACTAAAAAAATGATCCAAGAGATTGTATCTTTTAAGATAGAGATAGTTGGACTAAAACAATCAGTTTTGAACCAATATCCCTCACAACTCTCAGGTGGTATGAAAAAAAAAGCAGCACTTGCAAGGGCGTTGGCACTTGATCCTAAGCTTCTGTTTTTAGATGAGCCAACAAGTGGACTTGACCCAATTTCTGCAAGAGAATTTGATAAATTGATTTTAAAATTAAGAGATCTTTTGGGTCTTAGTGTAGTTATGGTCTCACACGATTTAAAATCTATTTATGATACATTGGATAAAATAGCTATAATTGATAATAAAAAAATTATATATGAGGGTACAGTTGATAATATCAAGCATGAAAAAAGTGAATTTATACGTACATTTTTTAAGGCAAATACTTAGATGAATAACAAAGTAAACTATTCACTTATTGGTTTTTTAGTTCTGTTTGGTTTTGGTATGATCGTGGTTTTTTCATACTGGTTACTTCAGCCATCTGAGACAAATATGACAAAAAACTACTATGTGTATTTTGATGAGTCAGTACTTGGTTTAAACCTTGACGCACCTGTAAAATACAGGGGTATAGATGTTGGAAAAGTTGTGGATATTAATATCAATCCTAAAAACAGTGAACAGGTTCAAGTCACTCTAAGCATATTAAAAACTACACCTATAAAGACTTCAACAAGAGCTAAGCTAACCTCACAAGGGATAACTGGACTTAGTTATATAAACCTGAGTATGGGGAAAAAAGAGACAGAGATTTTAAAAAAACAAAAGGGTCAAAAGTATCCTGTTATAAAATCAGCTCCTAGTTTTTTTGAAAGGATAGAAAGCTCCTTTGGAGATGTTTCAACAAACCTATCTAAAACTTTGGATGGGACGCAAAAACTTTTAAGTCAAGAAAATCAAAAACAGATAGCTATCATACTAGATAGATCAGCAAAGTTTGTTGAGAAGCTAGAGCGGACGTTGGATGATGAAACTCTAAAGAGTTTTCAGAAAAGTGTAAAAAATATAGATCGTATTAGCTATAAAATAGATAAGATGCTTCCAAAAGTTGAACATTTTGTAGAAAATAGTGTAGAGTGGGAAGATAAGTTGGCAAAAAACTTTGATGAGATCATGAGTAGTTATGCTAGGATCAGTGAGTCTATGGATATTTTTAAAGATTCAGTTAAGAGTGGGGATTATAATATAAAAGAGATTACAAGTGATGTCATCCCAACCTTAAACAACACTTTAGTTGATCTACAACACCTTATGATTAAGCTAGATTCATTATCTGATCAGTATGAAAAAAGCCCTGCAGACATTCTTTACAAACAACAAGAGATAAATAAGGGACCTGGAGAGTAGATATGAAAAATGTATATATAATAGTTAGTTTGATTTTTATGTTTACAGGTTGTTCAACAACTCTTCCAACTCTAGTAAAACACAAGATTTCGCCCCAACTCTCTTTAGAGAAGCAAAAAAGTTCAACCTGTAGTACAAAAAGTTTAAAAGTTTCATCTGCTTTTACTAGCACAAACTTGATGTCAAAAGATATGAGTTATGTAGTTGATGACTCAAAGGTTTATGAGTACTCCGAATCTGCGTGGTTAAATAATCCAAATAGATCAATCTCAAGAGAGTATGTAAAGATGCTTAGAGAGCTGGGTATCTACAAAAGTGTACAATCATCAAAGTCAAGAACAAAAACTGACTTGATGCTAGAGATAGATATAGATGAGTTTATGCAGTACTATAGTGATGATCTTAAGCGATCGTACTCTAGAGTACATTTAAACCTCTCTATAGTTGATGCTCAAACCTCTAAAGTTGTAGCAACTACAAGCATACGATCGCAAGTAGATACTAAAACATTAGATGCTGATGGTGGTGTAAAAGCACTAAACGAAGCACTTGAAGACGTACTTAGCAAAAGTGCAAAATGGTTTATAAAAGGTTGTAAATGATAAAAGAAGATGAGTATAAAAAAAGAAGAGATAAGCTAGGTTCAAAACTTTCAAAAAACAGTTTAGCTCTAATTAGTTCAAGTAGTTATAAAATACGATCAAATGACACAGAGTATCCATACAGACAAAATAGCAATTTTTACTATACGACAGGCTTTAGAGAAGATGAAGCCGCACTAGTTATAGTAAAAAAAAGATCTAAGGTTAAAACTTATCTTTTTGTTAAAAAGAAGGACAAGGCTGAGGAGTTATGGAACGGTAAAAGGGTTGGTGTAAAAGAGGCTAAAAAGAGATTTTTGGTAGATAAAGTTTATGCTATAGATAGTTTTGATAAGAGGTTAAAAAATTTAGCAGATGGTAAAAAAACTCTCTATTTTGATTTTGGATCAGATGGGTTAGATATGTCTAAAAAATATAAAAACATACCAGAGCATAAAAACGTAGCTAAGATAATTGAGAAGATGCGTTTAATAAAATCTACTTCAGAGATAGAGCTGATCAAAAGATCAGTTGAGATCGCAAAAGATGCACACCATAGAGCTATGAAGTTTGACAAGCTTGGCAAGTTTGAATACCAAGTCCAAGCAGAGATAGAACATAGTTTTAAAAACCAAGGAGCTTATAGCGATGCATATACATCTGTTGTAGCTGGAGGAGATAATGCAAATACACTTCACTATATTCAAAACAATGAAAAACTAAGTGATAGTGATCTGATCCTTATAGATGCTGGATGTGAGTATGAGTACTATACAAGTGACATCACAAGGACAATTCCAGTAAATGGGAAGTTCAGCGATGAGCAAAAAGAGATTTATAACCTTGTTTTAGATACTCAGCTAAAAGTGCTAGAAGCTATAAAGCCTGGTGTAAAGAGGTCTAAACTTCAAAAGATATCTATAAAGTGTATAACAGAGGCTTTGATAAAACTAGGTGTATTAAAAGGGGATGTTAAAAAGCTCATAAAAGATGAGGCTTACAAACCATACTACCCACACGGAATAGGGCATTGGATGGGGATCGATGTACATGATCAATGTCCATATAAAGATGAAAATACAAAAGAGATAACACTTAAAAAAGGGATGGTTTTAACTATAGAACCGGGAATATATTTAGATAAAGATGATAAAAAAATCCCTAAAAAGTACCGCGGAATTGGTGTTCGTATAGAGGATGATATATTGATAACTAATGACGGGTATGAGAATCTATCAAAAGATATTGCCAAGAGTGTAGAAGAGATAGAAAATATAAAGGATAAAAAATCATGAATTACCCAGAGTTTTTTGATAAATTACCAACAATAACACTAAGAGATGATCTAGCGGAGTTTTTAGGTAGCGTTAATGATGGTATAGTTGAGTTTAGCTATCTTGATGTTGTAAAGAGTGCTGGGCACTCTTGTCCAACAGTTGCTGGT
>JBEPWC010000187.1:0-4583 GCA_041642615.1 Sulfurimonas sp.
ACATTTATGTATAATCGTTGGAATTATATTACAGATGAGAGTTTAGACTAGCATAAGGATACAAGATATGAGTAGTTATAAAGTGTTTTTTGCATCTTTTTTACTGATCGTTTCAGTTTTATTTACAGGATGCGGGGATAATAATAGCGATAAACCACAAAGTTCCCAAGCAGATGATAACGCAATAGATGTTACTAGTGAAACAGATATAGTACTAAGTTTTAAAAACAGCAGTAGTTCTGTTGTGACAACAAACAATCAAGTTGTAACTATAGATATTCAAGCTTTTGATAGTGACAATGCACCATATAGTGATGGGAGTATAAAGATTATCTTCCCAAATAAAGCTGTAACTGGTACTGATGTTGGTAGTTTTGATGTTAATGAGAAAGAATTAGAAGGTGGCAAAGCTACATTTACATATACAGCACCTGGGAATCTTCAACAAAGAGTAGATGATGGTGATACAGGGAGTAGTTTTGGTTTTTACCACACAGCCGACAAAAACAACACACTTCAAGTATATACATTTGACTACGCTCCAACAGCAAACCAAGTTACTCTAACCGATTATGAGTTAAATCACTCTCACTCTTCAGAAAAACCGATCATGGGCTTAAAAGAGAGTATGCAATTATCTTTTTATATTCAGGATAAAAAGGGAAATAAATTAAATGATGTAGATGTGACATCTATGGATATAGAGCTAACAAACCCTGCTTTAGCAACTCTTAAAGATACTGTAGGTAATGAGGACTCGTCTTTAAGTTTTTCTAATAAAAATGATGTAAGTGTTAGTTTACTAAGCAATACATTATCGGGTATAGTGCCTATTAGAGTTAGTTCAACCTTTTTAGATGCAAATGGTGATACAAAAACTTTAACTTCAACTTTTAGTGTTATAATTCTTTCAGGTCCTCCTACAGCTATAAGCCTTTCGTATATAAGTACTGAAAATGTTCCAGAGAGAGCTAAGTTTGTTGAAACATGGGGTTTGAGTATTACCGACCAGTATAATAATAAGGTAAACACCAACCCTATAGTTTCTATGGGTATGATTGCAGGATATGCTACAAGTAGTGTGGCAAATTCTAATCCATCGAATTATCTATACTATGAGCCACCAGCTCTAAATGGACAATTAGTTCAAAATGGGGTAAATGACCAGTTTACAACAGCTACTTCTTCTGGAGTTTTCGGTAATGTAGATTTTGACAACGATACACTAGCAACTTTTGGAGAGGGGTATACTTTTGATGCATCTGGAAAGTGGGATATAGAAAGTTTAAATAGTTCAACACTTAATCTTAAAGATAATTTTAATGGGACTACTACTAATAATCTTGCTTTTGCGGTCGGTCATAACTTTCGTGATGAAAAATGTCGTTTTGGAAAAAAAGCTCTAGGAATGGTATATCCAAAAGATGATATTTATACTATTGATACAACTGGAACTATGCAAATCCAAGTTGAATACGATTATTATTTAACTGGTAAAAATGTAGTGTTATGGGTAAACCTCATTGGTGATCAAAATTCTAATGCCGATGATGAAACAACAGTACGTTTAGGGCACGCTCAAAAAGAAAATTTAAGAGGCTTAGGTATAGATGATGTTGGCTATAGCTTTGCTGCTGGGCAAACAGGTACCACTAGGTTAAACCTTATGATTAGTGACACAACAGAATGGTATAGAAATGGAAATTTTGGTGGATATATATTAGAGGTTAGTGGAGATGGAAATGTTGCTGTTATATCTAGTACATCAATGAGCAATGGAGTTGACTCCTGTAGTAACGGTGGAATAGCGTATATAGATGTAGATGTTACAAGTGCAGCTACAGCAGGGACAGTTAGTATATCACCTATATTAGTTGGTGAAGAATTTTAATTATAGGAAATAACATGAGAAAAAAATTAAAAATATTATTGGCAAGTTTAATGGTGTCTAGTATATCATATGCAAATGATGCTTATGGTTCAAATTCGCTAGTTGGTTTTGAGGCAGGTTATTCGAACCAAGACATCAAGTATGCTGCTCCAGCAAAAGGTGAAGAGTTTGGTTCAGCTGGTATGAAGATTGGGGCTGAGACTAATAACTTTAGAATGTTTTTATCTGCTAGAATTTTAGAAAATAAAACTGATGTAGATCTAAACTCAGCTTACTTGTATGGACTAGAATTTCAGTATATGTTTAACATAGTGGACTTTACAAACTTATTTATCGGTGCAAATTATGGTCGTATGAGCTTAGAGTTTGATGATTTAGAAGCAAAAAGAAGAGAGTACACAACGGATTATATAGGTGGAGATGTTGGTCTTAATTTTCATCTTGGAGAATCTTTTGATCTTGAACTTGGTGGTCGTATAATGACTTTGGATGATCCAGATCATACATTAGATGGAGTTTCATATACATTTGATGATATTGTGACTGGTTATATGAGTTTGATCTACAAGTACCAAATAGACTAGTAGTTAAACATCAAGAACAGTAAGTGGTGTTCGAGAGAGGATTTGAACCTCCGACCACTTCGATGTCAACGAAGTGCTCTACCCCTGAGCTACCCGAACAAAAAACTTTGCAATGTTACATAAATCTTGCTTAAAATTTACTTCTAAAAAAATTTAATTTATATCATGATTTCTTTACTTTTAATTTAGGTAAAATTAGTGATAATTTCACATCTAAAATGCCTAAAGGTAAATTATGAACGTTTCTGAATTGGAGAGTATTGGTCTAAAAAATGTTGGTAAGGTTTTTCATAATCTTAATTATGATGAGCTTATCCAACATGAAGTAGATAATAGAGAGTGTGCAGTTACTAAAAAAGGTGCTACTGCTGTTGATACTGGGATATTTACAGGTCGAAGTCCCAAAGATAAATATTTTGTAGAGCGTGAGCCATCAAGTGAACACATAGCATGGGGTGATGTCAACCAAAAAGTTTCAGCTGAGGTGTTTGATGACCTGCTAGAGGTTGCAAGGGAGCAGCTCTCAGGTAAAGACTTGTATGTTACAGATGTATTTTGTGGGTCTTCTGTAGCTTCAAAACGCTCAGTTCGTTTTGTTTCAGAGATCGCATGGCAATCTCACTTTGTTAAAAATATGTTTATACGCCCTACATCTTCAGAACTTGAAGTTTTCAAACACGATTTTACTGTATTAAACGCTTGTAAAGCTGTAAATGACAAGTGGAAAGAACACGGTATGAACTCAGAAGTTTTTGTGCTTTTTGATGTTGAGAGAAATATGGCGATCATAGGTGGTACTTGGTACGGTGGTGAGATGAAAAAAGGTATTTTTTCAATGATGAACTACTGGTTACCGTTAGAGGGTAAACTTCCTATGCACTGTTCTGCAAATGTTGGAAAGGATGGGGATACTGCACTTTTCTTTGGACTTAGCGGAACTGGTAAAACTACGCTTAGTACTGACCCACAACGTGCACTGATTGGTGATGATGAGCATGGTTGGGATAACCATGGTGTATTTAACTTTGAGGGTGGATGTTACGCAAAAGTCATCAACCTAGATGAAAAGAGTGAGCCTGAGATCTATGGTGCTATTAGAACTAATGCACTTTTAGAAAACGTAGTTATGTATGGTGAGGGTGAAGTTGATTATGAAGATTCATCTAAGACTGAAAATACTCGTGTATCTTACCCGATCGAGCATATAGAAAACCACAAAAGTGACCTTATGGCAAGTCATCCAAAAAATATCATCTTCTTAACTGCAGATGCTTTTGGTGTACTTCCTCCAGTTTCAAAACTAACTCGTGACCAAGCTATGTATTACTTTTTAAGTGGATATACTGCAAAAGTTGCAGGTACTGAGCGTGGGATCACTGAGCCGGTTGCAACGTTTAGTGCTTGTTTTGGAGAGGCTTTTTTACCACTTCATCCAACTGTATATGCAAAACTTTTAGGTGAAAAGATCGATCATCATGGTGTAAATGTTTATCTTGTAAACACTGGCTGGACTGGTGGAAAGTATGGTGTAGGACATAGAATGAGTATAAAAGATACTCGTGCTTGTATAACAGCTATACTTGATGGAAGTATAAATGAGAGTGAGTTTGACACTACAAAAACTTTCCGTCTCCAAGTTCCAAAAACTCTAGGAGAGATCAGCCCAGAGATCCTAAATCCACGTAATGCATGGGCTGATAAAGATGAGTTTGATAGAACTCGTGATGAGTTAGCAGAGATGTTTATAGAGAACTATAAGCGCTATAAAGATGGGCATGAGGATTATTCACCATTTGGTCCAATCGTAGGCTCTTAAATTTTAAATAGCAGCGCATTTTCTGCGTTGCTACATTCGTCATGTGCTATTAGCACACTTCCTCATTAAGCACCTTGAAACTACACTACTCTTTAAAGTTTAATATTGTCTTGAATGTGTGAATGCCGTCATCATTTGGCTTGAGAACTTCCGTCATCCTCTGGCTTGACCAGAGGATCTAGTATTATAAAGTTATTTTTTCACTTTCTTTTTAGTAGCTTTTTCCATATAAAACCATAAAAGTCCTGCAAATGTAACAAGCAGTAGTGGTGCAATCCAAGGTTTATCACAG
>JBEPWC010000188.1:0-4563 GCA_041642615.1 Sulfurimonas sp.
CAACATATGAGCGTTTATCCCATTTGCTCTAAGTCCCCTTACCTGATCTTGCATCAAAGCAATTAGTGGAGATATAACTACAGTTGTACCACTCATCATCAAAGATGGAAGCTGATAACACAAAGACTTACCACCACCAGTTGGAAGGATCGTAATAAGATCTTTTTTCTCTACTATAGCCTCAACTGCATCTTTTTGAAAGTCTCTAAACCCATCATGTCCAAAGCTTGATTTTAAAAGTTTATAGATTATCTTTTCCTAACATCTTTTATTTTTACCCACATACTAGACTTAGACCTAACCCATACTCTATCTACAAAATAACCAGTAATCTTAACCCATGACTCACTTCTAACATTTGAAGTAAAAGAGGTCTCACCCTCCCACTCATCTATCTTCTTACCATCTATGTCATCATATATAAAAGCATCATTTTTAAATCTGTATGTAAATGGTTCTGTTTTTACTATATCTTTAGAATATTGATCTTTTAGGACTAATTTTGGAAATTCATTTGGTTTATCAACCTTTATAGGCTTACAAGCCTGCTTTTTCATAGTCCTTTTTACAACTTTTTTAGGTTTTTTGTTTTTTAAAACTAAAATCTCTTTCTCTTTGGTTTTTAAAAGATTTTCATACTTAACTATTTGGTTTTCTAGTTTTTTTATGATCTTTTCATTCTCTTTTTGATCATTTTCCAGCCTAGTTTCAAGTGAGTTTTTACACTCTTTATACTTAACTCTTAACTCTGTAATATCCGCTACAATTGACTCAATCCTTTTTAACTCATCACCACAAACAAAGCTTACTAACAATAAAAATAGCAGTATCTTTTTCAACTTAAAACCCTTTTTAGTTTCACACCCATCTCTACGTGGTGTGTGTATGGGAACTGATCAAAGAGTGCCATATCTACAACTTTGTGTGTTTCACAAAGCACCTCTAAATCACGTAACAATGTTTCAGGATTACACGAAATATATATAATGTTATCTTGACGTGCACTAAATCTACATGAAGCTAAATCCATTCCACTTCTTGGAGGGTCCACAAAAACAGTACCTATGTTATAACTTTTTAGGTCTATATCTTTCATTCTGCGAAACTCACGCACACCATCAAGAGCCTGTACAAACTCCTCAACACTCATACGGACAAACTCAATATTTTTGACACTATTTAGTTGCATATTTGTTTTTGCTGCATTTATGGAGGATTTTGAGATCTCAGTTGCTAAGACCTTATTAAACTTGCCTGCAAAAGGGATCGTAAAGTTTCCAGCACCACAGTAAAGCTCTAAAAGATCACCATCTGTATTTTCAAGTGAAGATATAGCCCACTCTATCATATGCTCATTTACTTTAGAGTTTGGTTGGGTAAAACTGTTTTCTATGTAATTAAACTTGTAAGTTTTACCATCTATGTTTAAACTCTCAGTTATATAATCTTGCCCTATTACCACCTTTTGCTTACGGCTTCTTCCAATAATATATATACCATGTTCATCTGCGATCTCTTTTGCTAGAACTTCCCATTCATCATCTAGTTTTCTATGGTAAAGCAAAGAGACTACTATCTCGCCTGTTTGTGAGGTTAGAAAATCTGCACCAAAAAGCTTAAAACCTATATTTTTACTTTTTATCTTCTCTAGTAATTTTGGCATTAGCCTTTCTACATGTAAGCTAACTTGAGGACACTCCTCAACAATCACTACACCTTTTTTTTCTATATGATTCATCGCATAATGGATCTGATCATCTATATGCCATACTTTAAACTCTGCACGTGAGCGGTAGTTTTGTGTAGGTGAACTAAAAACCTTTATATCACCATTGTAAAAATCTTTAAATCGCTCTTTATTTATATCTAACTTTTGTTGTAGTTGTGAGTCATATCCACCATCATAAACCCTGCACGCACCACATTCGCCAAAATGTTTACATTCCAAAACTGTCTCCTACTTGATCGATTCTATTAAGTTACCAACTAAAAGGTTCCAGCCATCTATTAGGACAAATATAAGTATCTTAAAGGGCAGTGAGATCATAACAGGTGGGAGCATCATCATACCCATAGACATCAAAATAGATGCTACAACCATATCTATTACCAAAAATGGTAAAAACAGTAAAAAGCCTATCTCAAACGCTGTTTTAAGTTCACTAATCACAAAAGCTGGGATCACTACTGATAGCGGTACATCTGCAACACTTTGTGGATTTTCCATCTCACGTATTCTAAAAAAAAGTGCTAAGTCTTTCTCCCTTGTATTTCTTATCATAAAGTTTTTAAAAGGTAGAGTTGTTTTGTCAAAAGCCTCTTCGTACCCGATCTCCTCTTCTATATATGGCTTAATACCTTGATCATATGCTTTTTTACCAACAGGCTCCATCACAAAAAAAGTAAGGATCATTGCAAGCATTACCAAAAGTTGCGTAGGTGGGACCTGTTGAGTTCCAAGGGCTTGTCTTAAAAACCCAAACACTATAACAAACCTAGTAAAGGTAGTCATTACAAGAACCATAGATGGTGCTAAAAATAAAAGTGTCAGTACTACAAGTACATTTAGTGAACTAACTAGCTGCTCAGGTGTGTCAGGTGAGGCTAGATTAAAGTTCATAGTAGGGATTGTTACAGCTTCCTCAGCTCCTAAAAGTGAACTAAGAGCTAGTATGAAAAATATTACTCTTATCATCACTAAGATGCAGCCTCATCTAAAACGGTATTTTTTATTTTTCCCTCGTTTTTAGGCTCAGATCCATAAAAGTGGATCTCAACACGGCGGTTCTTTGCCCTACCACTTTTTGTCTCATTTGTTGCTTTTGGTGTAAACTCTGCATATCCAGCAGCACTTATGCGTTTTGGATCAACACCATCAAGTATAAGCTCTTGAAGTACAGATATCCCCCTTGCAGAAGAGAGTTCCCAGTTGTCTTTGTATGGGGAGTTTTTACTTGGCTGGACATTATCTGTGTGTCCTTGTACACTAACTTTCATCGTATTTGGCATCTCACCGATCAAAAGTGCTATACGCTTTAGGAAAAGCAGTGCATCTTCATTGTATATAGTCGCACTTCCAGGTTTAAAAAGTAGCGATGATGGAAGCTCGATCTTAAAGCCCTCTTGAGCTTCTTCCATTGTTATGGTTGGTCCATGACCTTTTTCCATCATCTCATTTGCATCTATTACAGCTTGTGTAACTCTATTTACCTGTTGAGATGTTTCATCTTGTGCTTCTATGGGGGTTGACTCTTGTATACGCTGTTTTGAGATCTCTGTTTTTGTACCACCCTCTAAAACACTCATAGCACCTGAGAGTGAACCGATCGCTTCTGAGATCTTTTTTGCATCCATACTTGACATAGAGAGTAAAAGTACGAA
This sequence comes from Sulfurimonas sp., assembly GCA_041642615.1. GTDB lineage: Bacteria > Campylobacterota > Campylobacteria > Campylobacterales > Sulfurimonadaceae > Sulfurimonas. Next base: position 3,382 of record JBEPWC010000188.1, read on the forward strand.
AAAACATAAAAGCAAAGACATAAGATCTCCAAATGCCGCAAGCCATGCAGGTAGACATTTTGGACAATCTGGACACTTCTTTCTAGCCATATCTATATGCTACTTTCTCTATGTTCTGGTGGAAGATAAGCTAGTAGTTTAGCTTCAAGGTCTCTTGGAGCATCGCCATCTTGGATAGACATAATCCCAGTTAAGACGATCTCTTTTATAAGCATCTCATCTGTACTTCTGATCTCAAGTATATTGGCAACTGGTGTACCAAGGACATTACCAATAATAGCCCCATACATAGTTGTAAGTAAAGCAACTGCCATAGATGGACCAATCGCTGATGGATCTGCCATGTTTAAAAGCATAGCAACAAGCCCAATAAGGGTACCGATCATACCAAATGCACCAGCGATCCCAGCCCATGTTGAAAAGATTGAGTAGTGTGCTTTATGACGTGCTCCAGTTTGTTCCATCTCTATCTCTAGTAAATTTCTAATAGTATCTGGTTCACTCCCATCAATTGCCATTGAGAGACCTTTTTTTAAAAAGCCGTTTTCTTCGTTATTTGCATCACCCTCTAGAGCTAAAAGACCATCTTTTCTAGCTTTAGATGAGTAAGCTACGAGTTTTCTTATAAGCTCAGCCACATCCTCTTCTGGTGGCTTTAAGGCTATCATAAAAACTTTACCAAATTTTTTCATTTGTACTGGCTTAAATGCGATCATCAACGCACCCATAGAACCACCAATAACGATTAGAACAGACGGGATATCAATGTAAGCCCCAACACCAACACCCATTGCCATAGCACCTGCAAGAAGTGCTATAATTAACACTAAACCAATGATCGTACCTAAATCCATCTAATAGCCTCTACGAAAAAAATTCTCTTATAATACCACTTTACTTTAAAATTATCTCTTAAATGTTAAAATAATGTCACTAAATAGATATAAAGAAGTGATAAAATGGATAAGAGAAGCATAAGTATAGTGATCCTTGCAGCCGGTCAAGGTAGTCGTATGAAATCAAGTACGGCAAAAGTTTTACACAATATTTGTGGTAAACCTATGTTGTACCATATTATAAAAGAGTCTTTAAAGATCAGTGATGATATCTCTGTAGTGATCGCTCATCAAAAAGAAAAAGTGCAAGAGCGGATTGAGGGTTATTTTGAAAAAATTTGGTAAA
>JBEPWC010000189.1:0-4549 GCA_041642615.1 Sulfurimonas sp.
TTATGCCGCTTCGTGGACAAAACAATGTCCAAGGTACTTGTGATATGGGGATGCTTCCATACTTTGCACCTGACTATCAAGAGCCAAAAGAGGTAGGGCTTATGACCCCTCAGCTTGTTGATGAGATGTTAGAAGATAGGGTAAAAGCGGTTTTAAATATAGGTGAAGATCTAACCCACATACATCCAAACCTAAACAAGGTAGACAAAGCTTTTGAAAAGCTTGATATGATCTATGTTCAAGAGCTTTTTATGACAGACATTGCACAAAAAGCGGATATCGTAATCGGTGTAAAATCAGCTTATGAAAAAACAGGTGTGTATGTAAACGCGATGCGTCGTCTTCACCTCTCACAACCACTTGTAAAATCAGATCTGCCAGATGACTGGGAAGTGCTTCAAGTGCTGGATAACAAGATGGGTGGAGACTATAACTATAAGAGTAGTAAAGATGTCTGGCAAGAGGTTCAAAAAGTGGCTTATAGACGCTTTAGCGGAGCAGATTACCATAGACTTGAAAAACATCGTAAACGTGGACTTCAGTGGCCAGTCCATACAGAAGATACGCCTATTTTACATCAGTTAGACTTTAGAACAGAAGATGGATATGGACATTTTAAATACAACCAGTACAAACTTCGTGGTATGATCAAAGAGATACAAGATAAAAAACTAACAGGTTATCATCTAAGTACTGGACGTACACTAGCTCACTACAACAACGCTGCACAAACAAAACAAACAGAGTCTTTAATGAACAGATACCCAGAAGATATCTTACTTGTTTGTGAGGATGATGCAGCAGATTTTACTAGTGAGAAGGTGATCTTAAAAAGTGAGTACGGAGAGACAACTCCACTTACGATCAAACTAACTGACAAAGTCCAACCAAAAACACTCTTTGCAACCTTTCACCATGCAAAGTCAAAGATAAACGCACTTTTTGGAGATGCAAGGGATGAAGTGATCATGACTGCTGCGTTTAAAACTATAAAAGTTGAGGTTGTAAATATTTAATATGGATACCAAACAAAAAACCACTATAAAAGAAAAAATTATCTCCGACATAGCTTCTATAGAAAAAGAGATAGAGCTACTTAAACAAAAGTCAGAACCTATCACACCTGACTGTTCACTTGGTCGTTTAACCCGTCAAGAGATGATACAAGAACAACAAGTCTATCTCCATAATTTACAAGAGAATCAAAAAAGACTAAACAGGTTAAAACTAGCACTCTCAAGGGTAGATAAAGATGATTATGGTGAGTGTAAAGAGTGTGAAGAGGATATAGCGTATGAGAGGCTACTACTAATACCAGAGTCAGTATATTGCGTAAATTGTTTAGATGATCTAAACAATGGGTAAATCTAAGAGTTCTTTTTTACTTTTTTTTCGAAGCGATACTTTAGCTTCGTCTGAGATGGGTAGCAAAGTTACCACTTAAGCCGAAGCTAAAGCGTCGGTTCCTGATGAATAGTTCATTATAAAAAGGGCTAATGTTGACGTAAGCAAATTTGCCATTTTTTAAAAATAGTCGTATAATATAAAAATAAATATACGACTAGGAGTGTTTTATGAGTTCTAAAATAACTTTATACTCACAAGATGAGCTTATAGCTGAGGTTAAAAAATTTGCTAAAGATCAAAATACTTCTGTGTCTAAACTTGTAAATGGTTTTTTTGAGTCACTCTTAGAGAAAAACAAAACAAAAACAGACAAAAAAACAAACATAACAAACTCTTTGCTTGGTGTTTTAAAAGACTCTAAGATCGATGAGGATGATTATAAAAAGCATTTAGAAGAGAAGTATCAATGAAGATATTGTTAGATACAAATATTGTTCTAGATCTCTTGATGCAAAGGGAGCTATTTTATGAAGATGCGTTAGAGATCTTCTCAGCTGTTGAGCTTGGGAAGTTAGATGGGTATCTGTGTGCTACAACCATCACTACGATCTACTATTTAGTATCAAAAAATACTACAAAGAAAAAAACAGATGAGATCTTAGAAAACTTACTTCAACTTTTTAAAATTGCAGATGTAGATAAAGAGGTTTTAGTCCTTAGCCTAAAAAACAGTGGAGTTGACTTTGAAGATAGTGTAATCTACACAAGTGCAAAGATCTCTATGGTTGATCTGATCATAACAAGAGACAAAAAAGGGTTTAAAAACTCAAAAGTAGAAGTTAAAACTCCAAAAGAGTTTTTGGTGTCTTTATGAGTAGATCTAAGGGTAATGTTGCTGAGGAGTTAGCAGCTGCTTACCTTTATGATCACGGCTATGAGATCGTAGAGCGAAATTTTTATTCCCGTTTTGGGGAGATAGATATCATCGCTCTAAAAGAGGATACGCTACATTTTGTAGAGGTAAAAAGTGGTGAAGACTACGAGCTTGCCATCCAAAACATAACGCCCACAAAACTCTCCCGCCTCATAAAAACAGGAGATACCTACATGAAAAAAAACAGTGTAGAGATAGACTACATGTACGATGCGATCGTAGTAGTTGGTAATGAAGTAAGCTATTTAGAAAATATAACTATTTAGCTCTATGCATAAATATCAAGCTTGTTTGGTGACTCAACTGTCGGTGTTGCCTCTTTAGTTTGAGACTGCTGGAAACTTTGAGCTTCTTTTGCTGTTGTGTTTGTGTCTTTAGTGAGTGAACTAACAGCTTCTCCAGTTTTTTCATTTTGATCTGATAATGGATCAGGCCTACCAAACTGAACTTGAGAATTATAAGGTGATTGAAATAGATATTGAGTTGTATTCATAACAACATCCTCCTCATTTTTCACATTATCCTTAATTATATCATAAAAGATGTGCTCTTAAAATTAAAAAAATACATTAGATGATATAATCACTAAATTTAAAAAATAAAGTTTTTATTTTAGTGTTGAAGTTACTTTAGGGTGGCTCTTTGCTACAATTTAAATTTTAAAATAGAGGGGGAGTAGTGATGGATGCAAAGATATTTTTTGGTTCAGTTGAATCCACTAAAGAGAACTTAAAAGAGAGACGAAGCCCATACAACAAAAAAGTTGTATCTACAGCACCAGTTTGTGATGCAGAGGATACTAAAAAGGCTCTTAAAATAGCAAAAGATGCTACAAAAGCTGCTAAAGACTCTACAGTTTCACAAAGGTGTAATTGGCTTTTAGATGTTGCAAACAACCTAGCCCTAAACAAAGAAGATATGGCTATGACCATAACAGATGAGGTAGCAAAACCTTTGGCTTTTTCACGTGTAGAGGTTGATCGTGCCATAGAGACTATAATGCTATCAGCTGAGACTATGAGAACCATGCATGGCGAGACTATAAACACAGATGCTATGGCAAGTGGTAAAAAAACTATGAGCTTTTTTAGGCGTGAGCCTGTTGGGGTTGTTGCTGCGATCACACCTTTTAACTTCCCACTTAACCTAGTAGCTCATAAACTTGCCCCCGCACTTGTAGCTGGGAATACAGTAGTACTAAAACCAACTCCAGAAGCCCCACTAACTGCATATAAGTTTGCAAAACTTTTTGTAGAGAGTAGATATGCTATAAAAGATGCACTAAGTGTAGTTTATGGTGATGTAGAGGTTGGTTCCACTCTAGTTAGCTCAGATATCCCACGTGTGATCAGCTTTACAGGTTCAGTTCCAGTAGGAGAGATCATTACAAAGTCAGCTGGGATCAAAAAACTAGGACTAGAACTTGGTGGAAATGCAGCTACATTTGTAGAGAAAAGTGCAGACCTTGCACTTGCAGCTAAAAGGTGTGCACTTGGTGCTTTTGTAAACTCTGGTCAGGTGTGTATATCTTTGCAGCGAATCTATGTAGATGCTGAAGTTTATGATGAGTTTGCCAAGTTAATGGCAGATGAGACTAAGAAACTAAAAGTTGGAAGCCCTTATGATGAAGAGACCTTTATGGGTCCACTTATAGATCAAGAGGCGTGTGAGCGTGCTATGGGCTGGGTTCAAAGTGCTATAGATGAGGGTGCCCGTGCACTACTTGAACCAAAAGTTCAAGATCGTACGTTCTATCCTTGTGTAATGGCAGATGTACGTGATGACATGGCTATAGTTTGTGAAGAGGTTTTTGCTCCGATCGTATCGCTTGTAAAAGTAGATGGTTTTGATGATGCACTCCCAAGGATGAACAACTCACCATATGGTCTGCAGTTTTCAGTGTTTACAAATGATCTTGCACTTACAAAGCGTGCTATAGATGAGCTTGATGCAGGCGGTGTCGTTATAAACGATATGCCAACACTTCGCTTTGATATCCAGCCATATGGTGGAGTTAAGCTAAGTGGTGTTGGGCGTGAGGGTCCAAAGTTTGCCATAGAAGAGATGACTGAGATCAAGAGTGTGATCATATGTTAAGGGACTAAGTTGATAACAAAGGTACAAAAAAAACTTCGATACGATGTAGATTATAAAAAAATAGACCTTGATAGTATCGATGTAGATACAATAGTGCCTTTTAATATTTACGTAAAACAAGATGATGGCTATGTGATCATTGTTAAAGCTTCAACTTTGATCAATAAAAAG
>JBEPWC010000190.1:0-4527 GCA_041642615.1 Sulfurimonas sp.
GATAGCTAAAGATGTGGGTGCTCTTACGATCTCAGTTGTTACAAAACCTTTTATGTTTGAGGGTAAAAAGAGACAAAAACTAGCAGAAGCTGGATTAGAAGATCTAAAACGTGAGAGTGATTCGATTGTTGTTATTCCAAATGACAAGCTTTTGTCGATCATAGATAGAAAGCTAGGGCTAAAAGACAGCTTTAAAATTGTTGATAGTGTACTTGCTCAAGCTGTAAGTGGTACAAGTGGTGTTATCTTATCTAGTGGATCAAATGACATCAACCTTGACTTTGCCGACTTAAAAACTGTTATGAACCATAAAGGTATGGCTCTTATGGGTGTTGGTGAACATGAGGGTGATAATGCAGCTTATGAAGCTATAAAATCTGCTATAGAGTCTCCACTACTTGATAACATGAGTATAAATGGTGCTATGGGTGTTTTAGTACACTTCTCAATGCATCCAGATTTTCCAACTATGGAGATCTACTCAGCTATGGAGGTTATCAACGAGAGTGCTCACGAAGAGGCTGATATAATCTTTGGTACATCTACTGATGAAAACATTGCTGAGGACTACGTAAAGATAACGATCGTAGCAACTGGATTTGAGCACCAGGATGACAAGCTTACAAACAATGAAGACTTTGTAAGCGAAAATCCAGCACCAGTAGCTAAATCTCGCCCACGTTTAGTTGTAGGTGGTGAAATGGATGAAAGTCACCTTGAGATCCCAGCTTATATGAGAAGACAACAAGATTAACACACCTTTTACCTACCTCTAAAAATTAGAGTTAGGTACTCCTTACATATTTGGCTATAAAATAGATTAAAATAAGATATACTTGTATCATGAAACACAACATAGATGATACAGTATTTTCTGTTATAAATGCCATACCAAATCCTGTAATAGTACTTAGTAATGATGTACTACAAAGTGCTAATAGTACATTTCTTAGCTTTTTTAATCTTTCATCTATAGAAGAGTTTAATAAAATCTATGGCTCTGTAGAAAAGCTTATTGTAAAACACAACGGTTTTTTTTCACCAACAGATATAAAAGATGATGAATACTGGACAGACTATCTTTTTGCAAGACCACAAATAAGCCGTATAATATCTATAATAAACAAAGATAATGATTTAGTAGATTTTGAAATAACATTAAAAAGGATAGAGAGTAAGTCTGAATATATCGTTGTTTTTAATGATATCACTACATATATATCTGAAAAAAATGAATATAAATATTTTGCATATCATGATCATCTTACAAAAATATACAATAGACAAAAATTTGATGAACTATTTTTAAAAGCGTTTGAAAATAAAAAACGCTACTCAGACAACCTTTGTCTATTGTTAATTGATTTAGACAAGTTTAAAAAAGTTAACGATACATATGGTCATGTAGTTGGGGATCTTGTTCTTGTTGCAGTTGTTGGAGTAATCTCAAAAGAGCTACGTGTGAATGATGTTTTTGCTCGTTGGGGTGGTGAAGAGTTTATCATAATGTTACCAAGGACAGACATAGATAGTGCTTACAAAAAAGCTCAAGAGATACGCAAAAGTATTGAATCATTTAAAGATAAAGATCTGCCATCTGTTACTATAAGTATTGGGGTAAGTGAAGCAAAGAGTAGTGATGATATGAATAGCTGTTTAAAACGTGTTGATGATGCTCTTTATAAAGCTAAAGAAAAACGAAATGATGTTGTAAAAATTGTTTAATAGTTTATAAAGATATTATAAAAATACACCATTCTTTAGATAGTAAACCAACACATATCCACTTACCAAAACTACAAAAAGCAGATTTGATATAAAAGAGATATTAAAGTACTTCCCCTTAAAGAGCGTTACAAGCCCATAAAATGTCCCTAAAAACAAAAGTGTGTAGATGAGATACCCAACGTAGTAGTAATCACTCTGCAGGTAACAAAAAGGGCATCTATGGCTTGGGAGTTGGTATATATATGTTCCAAAAAATATGATCAAAGAGATTATAGAGACTAGTATAAAACTCAAATTTGAGAGTGCGTACAGGTACTTTGATCTTAAAAAGTAAAAAAGAGCTATTAGGGCAAAGTTTATGTAAAAAACACTTACTAATACTGCATTATCAATAGCAAATAGTGTTGAGACCATAGAGGTTGAAGATGATGAGTAAAGTGTCCCACAACATGAAACTAGTTTGTCTACTTCAAAGTTATAAAAAGTGTAAAACTCTAAAACGATCTCAACTAAAAAAAGTAAAAACAGACCAGCAAAAAGCCCAAACTTTAGCCTCATATATGGCTGTTCCTCTTTGCTTTGATCATCTGCGTTTAACACTAGCCAAAATGCAAATAGGTAGATATTTAACACTTTAATACTAACTAAAAAGTATCCAACCTCCATGGAGTCTAGCACCCCTGCTCCACACATAGCTCCACTAAGTACATTTGATAGTTTATCTAGTGTAAATATGAAAAATAAAAAAAGCGGCACTTTAAGTGCAAATATATACTTAATGATCACAGATGCAAGGTAGCTTTGTCTCTCTAGTTTGTATTGCAAAGAATCTGATGAGTTTTTGTCATAACCTTTGTAGATCTTTAGACTCAAATAAAGGGCAATACTCCCAAAAACTAAAAATAGTATGTTTAAAATAAGTATAGTTAAGATCTCTGGTGAGAGGATCATAAAACAGTCCCATCTTTTAACTCAACATACTGATCTACAAAGTCAAGCTCAAAAAAAAGCGGATCGTGTGTAGCTATGATGATCGTTTTGTTTTTAGACTTTAGATCTTTTACTATCTTTATGAAGTCTTGTGAGAGTTTTTCATCTAAGTTTGCTGTTGGCTCATCTGCTATGATGATCTTAGGATCGTTTATGTACGCGCGTGCTATTGCAACACGTTGTTGTTCACCACCTGATAGGTTTTTAACATCTGTATGTTTGTAGTGTTTGATCTCAAACATCTCAAGAACTTCATCTACTTTTTTCTCTAGCACGTTTGGATCTATGTTTTTTGGGATGAGTGGTAGGATCACATTTTGTTCAACCGATATATTATCGATCAGATTATACTTTTGAAAAACAATCCCAATATTTTCTAGTCTATACTCTGATGCAAACTTGTCTGATAGCTTAGAGATAGGTTTGTTATCTACTATTACCTCTCCGCTTGTTGGTTTAGAGATCGCAGATACAAGTGAGAGTATGGAGCTTTTTCCACTTCCACTTGCACCCTTTAGAACAACTACACTACCCTCTTTTATGCTTAGATCTATATCTTTTAGAGCGTAAACATTGTTGTTTTTGCCAAGTTTATAGGTTTTGTTTATGTTTTTAAGCTCAATCATCTCATAACCTCATCTGCATCCATTGTAGCTATACGCCAAGATGGGATTATGATCGAAGCTATGTAGATAGGTACACTTAGGAAAAACACAAGTATCATAGTTTGAACATCTAGCATAAATGGAAGTTCAAACGCTGTTTTTAACTCACTATAGCCTGAGAAAACATCTCTTAAAAGTGGAGCTTGAAACACATATACAAACAAAAGTGAAAGTATCAAACCAGCTATGTATGAAAAAACTGAGATAATACTAGCTTCGTAAAACTTCTCTTTTAAAACATCATCCAAACTCCAGCCGATCGCTTTTAACACACCGATCTCTTTTCTCTCACTTGAGCTTAGCCCACTCGCTTTGTCATAAACTATGATAAAAAAGGTAAAGAGACTTACTATGAACAGAGCTAAAAAAAGTCCACTTTTGTAATCAAATATATTTTGGTAAGAGACTTTTAAGTCATTTTTTGTGATCACCCTTGTGTCTGGATAGAGCTGTTTGATCTTTTGAGCTACAGTCTCTATCTCATCTGGGTTTAAAACTTTTACCACTATGTCTGTAGCGTAGTTATCACTCATGCCATAGATCTCTCTCATATTCTCTTTTGAGAGGACTATTATGTCGTTTGACTCTAGGTTAGTCTCAGCTTTAAATGTCCCACCTATATCTATTTTCTTAAAAGAGCCATCAGGCAATATAAAATTAAAATAATCCTTAAAGTAATTTTCCTGCATGATCTCTAAAGCACCCTTACCAACATAAGCATTGTCTATATTAAAGTCTTTTTTAGTATCTACTAAGTTTTGGAGTGAATCTTTGTACTGAGTCTCAAACTGTTCTATACCTACAAGTGTAAAGTTTACACCCGCATTTGCAAAGTAATAGTATCCCCAAACTCTAGCATTTGCATCATTTACACCTGTTATGGAGAGTATCTCATCAAGTCTACTTGTTTCTATGTCATAGTGCTTACCAGATATAAGTTTTTGAACTGTGATCTCAGGAAGAGATTCAACAGTGTAACTCAGTTCTTTTTTTAAAGAGCTTGTAACAAAAAAGACACTTAAAAGTAAGAAGATTAAAAAAGTTAGTATGATCGATATAAATATATTTTTATGCTTTTGACGAAGAAGTGAGTTTAGAGCGTACTCGATCAGGTAAAGATTTATATATTTACTCAACTACTGCC
>JBEPWC010000191.1:0-4447 GCA_041642615.1 Sulfurimonas sp.
GTGTTTATCTGGGTTAAGTTGTGCCACTAACCAAATAACAAGTATGCTTAAAATACCAAATATAAGTTGACGCAAAGCAAAGTGAAACTCTCCAACCCCAAAAAGCACAACAGTATATGTTGAGAGCGTATAGGCTAGGACAATACTAGTACCTATAAGTATCGCTACTAATGTGAAAAGTTTTCTGTCTGCCACTTTTTATCCACTACTTAATTTTGTTTATTTTTAAAACAAACTCTACTTCAGCTTTAGATATGTGCAACTCTCTAGAGATATCTTCTACACTTATACCTTTTTTATACATAGCTATAACTTTTTCATCATCATCCCCATGGATAGATCCTGGTATTGAGATCTGTTTAACTCCACTCTCTAGGTTTGAGACACGTGAGTCTACTTGGGCTTCGATCATATCTACACTATCTTGCATCTGTTTGATCGCTTGTGAGAGTGGATGTACAAGATCGTATACACTTCGCTCAATCTCCTGGTAGATCTCCTCATCACTCATATGTTTTGAGTTTACTTTGCTTTTTAGCTCAATCTCTTTTGTATTTTTTTTAAGATAATATACCTCTCTATTTAAATCTTCAATAACTGAAGCGATTGAGTGTATGTTTCTGTTGTACTGGGCATCTTTGGAATAAACATAGTAGATTAGATAGAGAATAATACCTGCCATTATCACAATAATATACTCCAATTGAAAAAACTGCAGATATTGTTGTGGCATCAAGAGTCCCTCTTTTGCTTGGCTTGGCGGATCAAAACACGCTCACGTGCAGTCATATATGAACCCCACTCTTTTTCATCTCTCTCATGCATTTTTATAATCTCTACTAGTGAGCTATCTAGTGCTTTAAAATAGATGGCTACATCTCTTTTTGGATGAACCGGCATCTTTACACGCCCATAGTAGATAGCATCTTTTTCTAAGATACTATCTTTTATGTGAAAATGTTCAAAGCCTATTGAGTCTATATCTGCATGTATATCAAGTTGTACCCTTTTTGGTTTTTCACCTTTTATGGTCATCTCCAAGTTATCTATTTTTCTATGAAGCTCTACCATTAGATTTAGCAACACATCGTCAGTGTCACGAGTCTCACCTCTTGCACGTGCAAGCTTTAACCACTGACTAATTGGGTCTTCATCACTATCGCTTAGTTGGTGAAACTCCCTTTCAAACTCCTCGTCTCTTCCATCAGAGAGTTTTGAAAACTCTAAAGATATTGGTGCTGGTATTAAACGTACATTCATGCTAAAAACCTATCCATTACAATGAGAATAAAAAAGAATATACCAAGATATCCATTGACTGTAAAAAATGCCTTATCTATTTTTGTAAAGTCCTTGCGAACTAGATAATGTTCATACCCAAGCATAAAAGCACTTAAAACTACAGCAGTATATGCAAAAATACCAAGAGATGCAACCCATACAAACATAGCCCAAAATATAACACTGATCCCATGAAAAAGAGAAGATATAAAAAGTGTAGCTTCTGGACCATACATTGAGGGGATAGAGTGAAGTGAGTTATCTTTGTCAAACTCTATATCTTGAAGTGAATAAAGCAGATCAAAACCTGCTACCCAAAAGATAACACCTAGTGAGAGTAAAACTGACCAAGGTGTGATCTCTGCACTTACTGCTATAACCCCAGCGATAGGAGCAAGACCCAAGGATATACCAAGAATCACATGGGCTAGTGATGAAAAACGTTTAAAGTAAGAGTAGCCACCAAGGACAAAAAGTATTGGAAAACTTAGCCAAAAAGCTAAAGAGTTAATCATATAAGCAACCGCTATAAATACAAATGCATTTACACAGATAAAGATTAAAATACTTGTTGGATCGATCCTTCCATCTACACTTGGACGACTTTTTGTACGTGGATTGTCTGCATCTATATCACGATCTGCATAACGGTTTACACCCATAGCAAAGTTTCTCGCACTAATAGCTGCTAAAATACCAAAGATCAAAAGTGTAAAACCAAACCACCCATCTGCTGCCACCACCATAGCTATAAATATAAAAGGCAATGAAAAGATCGAGTGCTGAAACATTACAAGCTCATTAAAATCTTTAATTTTATCTATATATTTTTGCAAACAAATCCCTATACAATACTATTTTAGATATTTTATCCAAAGATCGATTAAATTAAAAAACTAATACTTCAATTTGTCCAACAAATGTTTAAGATTCTTTAATTTAATGTGCTTTCGTGATAGCTCGATCACACCCTCATCTTTTAGTTTTTGAAGACTTCTGTTAACAACTTTTCTAACACTTCCAACTAAAGATGCCAACTCTTCATGTGAGAGATTGTCTATCACGCTTAGTTTTGAATCACCTTGAGAAGTTCTATTCACATTTCTCCCAATCAACCTAAGAAGTCGGTTATAAACATCATAGAGTGATAGATCAACAGCTAACTCTTCAGTTTGACGCATCTGATTTGCAAGGTATGGGAAAAAAAAGCTTTTAAATTTAGTATCGTTATCTATAAGATCTCTTACATGGGCTATTGGGACTTGAACAACTTCACTATCTTCTAAAACTGTAGATATATACTCATGTTCTTCACCATCTAAGAGTGTGATCGTATCAAACATATCTCCACGTGTTAATATACTTATGGTTTGTTCTTTTGCAGTATCTGGGTTGATCTGTGAGATCTTGATTTTTCCACCCATTATAAAGTAGAAGTAGTTCATGGTATCATGGCTATCAAAAGCCATGCTACCTTGTCGATATTTTATAAGTTTTTTCTTAGAAACTAAGTGGGGTAATTGAAGTGTTGGTTTATCATCAGCTATGATACTTTGAATTATCTGCTCATCTGACAAACCAAACTCCTTTTGTGTATTGTAAAGATTTTATCATCACATAGATGAAGCTAGGCTTATTTTACTTCAATTCTTTGAACATTTTTAGGTTTTGATAGTTTAGGTATTACCACCTCTAAGACGCCGTTGTCACAACTTGCATCTATGTTCTCAGTATCAGCATCCTCAGGAAGAGTAAACGCTCTTGAGAACTTACCAAAACTGGTCTCAACTCTGTAGTAGTCCTCCTCTTTCGTCTCATCTTTGAAACTTCTCTCACCACTTACTTTAAGGGTGTTTTCTTTTAGGTCTATCTGCATATCCTCTTTTTTAATCCCTGGAAGATCTATATCTAGGTGATATGCAAACTCACCCTCTCTAGTGTTAACCTTTGGAACAAAACTATCTAAGTTCTCCTCCTCTTGCAAAACTTTTTTCGTGTTAAATATTCTATTTTCTAGATCTCTGATCTCTCTAAATGGGCTATAAGGTGTAATTAACATTTTGAACTCCTTTTAAGTAAGGGAGCGTATATAACCTCATAGATAACAAAATTTAAAAGTTTTAGATTCAAGGCAAACTTTATTTGGCGATACTAGTATCGTTAAATGAAGTTTAACGCAGAAGATGAATCTTTTAAATGTTGCCCTTTGGGTGAAAAGAGAAGCTACAATCTACTTCGTTAAAAACCCTTGAAGCTACTAGTAGCTCCTGCGGATTTTTGCCTCATATCTTATAGCTTCTCTTTTCATTAGCTATGATGTTATATACACTCCCTTACTTTTATTTTAATTTCAACAGTAATTTTACATGAAAACATAAAAGGAGTTCTGCCACTTAAGTGGCACTATGTAGATTTTTTAGATCCTCTGGTCAAGCCAGAGGATGACGAGGTGTGAAGCCAGAGGATGACGAGTAGTGTCAAGCAAGGGGATAGCAAAACTATAGGGCTGAGAATGACAGGGTTAAAAATGCGAATCTGTCATTCGATTTGGAATCTACTTTATTTTCTCTACAATAGAATCTACTGAGAAACCAAATTTCTCAAAAAGCTGACCTGCTGGAGCTGATGCACCAAAACCATCCATTGCTATAACTTCATCAGCAAACCTATACCATTCCATACCACGTGCAGCTTCAATAGCTACTTTTTTAGTATCTGGGTTTATGATCGAGTCTATATATGCTTTATCTTGCTCTATTAGCAGATCAAAACATGGAACAGATACTACATTGGCAGGTACACCTTTTTTATTTAGTGCATCTTTTACATCTAGTGCTAGTTCGACCTCAGAACCACTTGCCATAAGTGTAATAACTGCATCATCATCACTTGCTAACAAATAACCACCTTGTGAAGCTTCACCACTAACTGCTTTTGGTAAAACTGAAAGGTTTTGACGTGAACATACAAATGCACTTGGAGAGTTTTTCATCTCTAATGCAACTTTCCAAGCTTCAACATTCTCTACACCATCAGCTGGACGCCATACATAAAAGTTTGGTAATGCACGAAATTGTGACAGATGCTCGATAGGTTGGTGAGTTGGACCATCTTCACCTACACCTATAGAGTCGTGTGTCCAGATAAAAAAGTGCTGAATTCCACT